>JAATGU010000002.1 GCA_015654535.1 Bacteroidales bacterium | reverse complement strand
TTTATATGTATAATGTGGAAAAAAATGTTCTTTTAATTTGTATGAAGACGAGGGAGATAACTATAATTATGAGAAAGGAAAATATGCCACCATTGAATTATCTTATGATGAGGCTTCCAGATCGTTGACCATTGGAGATAGGAAGGGAGAGTTTAAAGGCATGCTCAAAGAACGTTCGTTCAATGTAGTGATGGTAGATAAAACTCATCCTCAACCTTTTGATTTAAAAACGAAAGGGAAAGAAATAAACTATAACGGTTTAAAGACCATTATTAGACTATGATTTGAGAAATTTAATTATCTTTGTACAAAAGATTGCATTCTTGTGTACAGAACAATTTATTCTTATGTACAAAAGAATAAATTGTTCTGTACAAGAAAATAGAAGTAGAACCTGTTAACTGAATAAAGATGAAGAAACATAATTTAAATTTCATAGCTGCGTTTGTATTGTTTATACTTTTTTCTCTTTCGGGTAGCGGCAAATCCACACGAATTGTAAAAAGTTTCAATAAAAACTGGACTTTTTATTTAGGTGATGTGCCCAAAGCTTCTTCACCGGAATATTTGGATAGTTCGTGGCGCATACTGAATTTGCCTCACGATTGGGCGATTGAAGGACAGTTTAGTGAAACAAATCCTTCCGGTTGCGGTGGTGGGGCTTTACCCGGAGGAGTAGGCTGGTACCGGAAAACTTTTACAATGGAGCCGGAAGCCAAGGGAAAAAAAGTTTTTGTGGACTTTGATGGAGTTTATATGGACTCGGAAGTGTGGATAAACGGTCATTATCTGGGAAAACGTCCTTATGGTTATATTTCTTTTCGCTATGACCTCACTCCCTATCTCAAGTTTGGACAGAAAAATGTAATGGCTGTCCGCGTGGACAATGGTGAACAACCCAATTCCCGTTGGTACTCAGGTTGTGGTATCTACCGTAATGTGTGGCTCACTATTGCCGATCCGGTACATGTTGATCAGTGGGGAACGTACATCACTACTCCAAAGGCTACTAAAGAAAAGGCTGTTATTGCGTTGGCTACCCAAGTGAAGAATGATTCCAAGTCGGGAGTCACGGCCGTACTTCATTCACAGATTTTGGATAGTAAAGGAAAAGAAGTAGGAAAATCAATATCCTCCGTAAAGATAGCCACAGGAAAAGTGCAGGAAGTAAAGCAAAACGTGACACTTTTTTATCCAACGCTTTGGACACTACAGAATCCTGCGCTATATAAAGTCGTTTCTCTGGTAAGCGTAGGCGGAAAAGTGGTGGATCAGTACGAAACTTCTTTTGGAATCCGCAGTTTTATCTTTGATGCCAAAAAGGGATTTATCCTCAATGGAACTCCTGTTAAGATCAAAGGAGTGTGCATGCACCACGATTTAGGAAGCCTTGGAGCAGCAGTGAATACACGTGCCATTCAGCGTCAATTGGAAATTCTCAAAGAGATGGGTTGCAATGGAATCCGTTGCTCACATAATCCTCCCGCACCTGAGTTGCTTGAATTATGCGACCGTATGGGATTCGTGGTAATGGATGAATCGTTTGATATGTGGCGAAAGAAAAAGACTGCGCACGACTATGCCCGTTATTTTAATGAATGGCATGAACGCGACCTCACCGATCATATTCTTCGCGACCGTAATCACCCATCCGTCTTTATGTGGAGCATCGGTAATGAAGTCTTGGAACAATGGACCGATGCCAGCGCAGATACATTAGATCTTCAGGCAGCTAATTTGTTGCTCAACTTTAAGCGTGATCCTAACATGTTGGCAAAGAGCGGTGATTCCATGAGTGTGAATTCTCTGCTTACTCTGAAGCTTGCCGATATGGTGAAGGCGCTTGATCCTTCTCGTCCGGTTACGGCGGGAAATAATGAGCCCAATCCGAATAATCATCTTTTCCGCTCAAATGCATTGGATATTATTGGTTTTAATTACCATGAATCGTTCTTTAAAGAGGTACCTGTTAATTTTCCCGGTAAACCATTTATTGTAACCGAAGCTATTTCCGCTCTGATGACCCGTGGTTATTACCGGATGCCAAGTGATAGTATGTATATTTGGCCTGCCCGTTGGGATATTCCTTTTCATGATGACTCTTATTCTTGTTCATCATATGATAATTGCCATGCACCTTGGGGCTCAACGCATGAAGATCTCTGGCGGCTGGTGAAGAAGAATGATTTTATCAGCGGAATGTACGTCTGGACTGGATTTGATTATATCGGTGAACCGACTCCTTTTTTGTGGCCTGCCCGCAGTTCTTATTTTGGAATTATTGATCTGGCAGGCTTTCCAAAAGATATTTACTATATGTATCAGTCCGAATGGACGAACAAAGATGTGCTGCATGTCTTTCCTCACTGGAACTGGAAGCCGGGACAGACGATTGATATGTGGGTTTACTATAACAATGCCGATGAGGTGGAACTCTTCCTTAACGGTCAATCGCAGGGAATAAAGAAGAAGGGAACCGATGACTTCCATGTAATGTGGCGCTTGAAGTTTGAACCGGGAACTATAAAAGTCGTATCTCGCAAGAATGGAAAAGAGATACTTAGCAAAGAAATCAAGACTGCCGGAGAACCTGCACAGATTGTTCTGACTCCCGATCGGAAAGTAATCTCTGCCGATGGAAAAGATTTGAGTTTTGTGACGGTGGAAGTGAAAGATAAAGAAGGAAATCTTTGTCCAAATGCAGAGAATCTTATTCATTTTGATATTCAAGGAGAAGGTAAGATTGTGGGAGTGGACAATGGCAGTCCCATCAGTCTGGAGAGTTTCAAAGCTCCCTTTCGTAAAGCTTTTTATGGAAAATGTCTGGTGGTGGTTCAATCGAAGGAAAAAGCAGGAAACATCTTTTTGAAAGCAACTTCTGAGAAATTGAAAAGTAGTGAATTGGTGGTAAAGACAACAAAGTAATCAAAATAATCTGAAATGAAAACAAAATTATTTTATGTGGTAATGGGACTGGCATTGGGCTTGAATCCGTTAAAAGCTCAGCAAACGCCTGCTTATCTGGACGACACACAGCCTATAGAAGTTAGAATAAAAGATGCTCTTTCACGTATGACGCTGGAAGAAAAAGTAAAACTCTGTACAGCTCAGTCCAAGTTTAGCAGTCATGGCGTGCCACGTTTGGGCATTCCTGAAATATGGATGAGCGATGGGCCTCACGGAGTGCGTGAAGAAATCCTTTGGGACAGTTGGGGAAATGCTGAATGGACAAACGATTCTTGCACTGCTTTTCCCGCACTCACTTGTTTGGCAGCCACTTGGAATCCTCAGATGTCGGCTATCTACGGTAAAGCAGTTGGCGAAGAAGCCCGATATCGCCGAAAAGATATCTTATTGGGGCCCGGGGTAAATATTTACCGTACCCCTCTTAATGGACGCAACTTTGAATATATGGGAGAAGATCCTTTTTTATCTTCTACTATGGTGGTTCCTTATATAAAAGGAGTGCAATCAAACGGTGTGGCCACTTGCGTAAAACACTACGCGCTGAATAATCAGGAGGCATGGCGCGGACACATTGATGTGGAACTGAGTGATCGTGCACTCAATGAAATTTATCTTCCGGCATTTAAAGCTGCCATTGTAGAGGGAGGAAGTTGGAGCATAATGGGTTCTTATAATAAGGTACGTGGAGAACATGCTTGTCATAACGATCTTTTGCTAAATAAAATCCTGAAAGGAGAATGGAAATTCGACGGATGTGTAGTGACCGACTGGGGTGGGGCGCATGATACTAAAGAAGCGGCTCTCAACGGACTGGATATTGAAATGGGATCTTATACCAATGGCCTCAGCTCTGGAAAGAACTTTGCTTATGATAATTATTATCTGGCGTCGGATTATCTGAAAGGAATAAAAGACGGAACTTACCCTCTTAGCGGTCTTGAAGATAAAGCAACCCGCATCCTTCGACTCATTTTCCGCACAGCTATGAACAGTAAACGTCCATGGGGTTCCTTTACCACCGAAGCACATTATGATGTGGCTCGTACCGTGGCCGAAGAGGGAATTGTTCTTTTAAAGAATGAAGCCTACAAGAAAAAAGGAACCATCCTTCCATTGGATGGCAACAAATATCGTACAATTTTGGTAGTAGGAGAGAATGCAACCCGTCGCTTGACCGAAGGAGGAGGTTCATCCGTACTGAAAGTAAAAAAGGAAGTTTCTCCATTAACAGGATTGCAAACAAAGTTTGGTGACAAAATAAAGTATACATTAGGTTATGCTTCAGGTAGTGCAGCGTATGATTCTGAAAACGAAGCGACTTATAACACCGATTCTCTTCACGCGGAAGCCGTGAAACAAGCGGCAGATGCTGATCTGATTGTATTTGTTGGCGGGCTGAATAAAAATCATTTCCAGGACAGTGAGGGAGCAGACCGTAAATCAATGGCACTTCCTTTCGGACAAAGTGAGTTAATTAACGATTTACTGAAAGTGAATAAGAATATCGTAGTGGTGCTTCTTAGTGGAAATGCGGTGGAAATGCCTTGGGTAAAAAATATTCCGAGTATTTTGCAGGCATGGTATCTGGGTTCTGAATCGGGCAATGCGATAGCTAATGTGCTTACCGGCGAAGTAAATCCAAGCGGCAAACTACCTTTCTCTTTTCCTGTGAAATTAGCTGATAACGCTGCTCATTCTTTCGGCACTATTTCTTATCCGGGAGATAGCATCAAGGAGATATACAAAGAAGATATCTTGGTGGGTTATCGCTGGCATGATACGAAAAAAATTCCGGCTCTTTTTCCTTTCGGACATGGACTGAGCTACACTCAGTTTAAATATGGGAAAGCTGCAACCGATAAAAATAATCTCTCTGGTGCAGAGGAAATAACGGTGTCTGTTCCCGTGAAAAACATTGGTTCGGTAAAAGGTAAAGAAGTCATTCAGCTTTATGTAGGAGAAGAGAAATGTAGCGTTCTTCGTCCATTAAAAGAACTGAAATCATTCCAAAAGATAGAACTTGCTCCGGGAGAGGAACAGACCGTTTCCTTTAAAATAGGAGTAGGGGCATTGAAATTCTATAGCGAAACTGCTCATGACTGGGTATCGGAACCTGGAAGGTTTAAACTCTATATTGGATCTTCTTCTACTGATATCCGTTCCACTGTAAGTTTTATCTTAAACTAGTCTTAGTCATTAATTATCAATGAATATAAAATAGGTTATCCGGAAGGAATAACCTATTTTGTTTCTATTGAAACAGTTTCTTTTGAGTTGCATTTTTGTGCTTTCTTTATTTTTAAATGAAATAATGACACATATCTATTTTTAGTGTGCGATTTTATGCTACCTTTGCGCCAAAATAACTAAAAATAGAATCAAATGAGAAAATTATCCTTGATTAGTGTTATCTTGTTAATAGTTTCATTTCCAACTTTCGCAGGTGGAATATTAACGAATACGAATCAGAATGTAGCCTTTCTTCGTAACATAGCCCGTGGCGCATCAACTGAAATAGATGCTGTTTATTCTAATCCGGCGGGGCTTGCTTTCCTTAACGATGGCTTTCACCTTTCCTTTAATGTGCAAAGTGCTTTTCAGACAAGAACCATAACTTCTACTTTTGCACCTTTTGTTGGCAACGGTGAAAATCAAACGAAAGTGTTCAAAGGAGAAGCATCTGTCCCTTTTATTCCTAGTTTTCAAGCTGCGTACAAAAAGAACAACTGGACGTTCTCCGGAAGTTTTGCTGTAACAGGTGGTGGTGGAAAAGCTACGTTCAATGATGGCTTAGCCTCTTTTGAATCACAAGTGGCAATGATCCCTCTCATGCTTTCAAGTGCAGGGTATACTGGAACAAATAAATATGATGTGAATAGCTTTATGGAAGGTCGCCAATATATCTTCGGCTTACAATTAGGAGCGACTTATAAATTGACCGACAATCTTTCTGTTTTTGGTGGAGGTCGAATGAATTATGTAAGTAATAGCTATTATGGCTACTTGAAAAATATCAGTGCGAACCTTGGTGGTGGAGAAATGATTAATCTGAATCAATACTTTTCAGCAGCTGCCGATCAACTAACTGCTGCTGCCGCTGCTGCTACTGCTGCCGGAAACACCACCGCCGCCGCTCAATATACTCAACAAGCTGCCGTTGCTGCCGGAGTTGCTACTAAAACAGCTGATAAAGAATTAGATTGTGATCAAAGTGGATGGGGAATTACTCCGATTATCGGAGCAGACTTTAAAATGAATAAATTGAACATAGGTGTGAAATATGAGTTCAATAGCAATCTGAATATTGAGAATAAAACAAAAATAAACACTACTGGCGTAAAAGCGTATGATCATGGAGTCAATACTCCAAATGATATTCCAAGTTTGCTGACTGTCGGTGCCCAGTATTCTATCCTTCCCACTGTTCGTGCTTCTATTGGATGGAATCACTTCTTTGATAAGGATGCAAGTATGGCTAACAACAAGCAGAAATATCTGACTGGAGATACTAATGAATATTTGGCTGGTTTGGAATGGGATATTACAAACAGAGTATTAGTGAGTGGTGGTTATCAAAAGACCAATTATGGTGTAGGAGATGGCTTCCAATCGGACATGAGTTTCTCTGTAAGTTCTTACTCAATAGGGATGGGAGCTGCCTTTAAATTAAATAAAAGTTTAAAAGTGAATGTGGCTTACTTTTTTTCTACCTATGACGACTATACCAAGGTTTCTAAATCAACTGCCGAAAATTCCAGCAGTACCGGTTATAATGGCACTGGCCTTGCCGGGACAGACGTCTTTACCCGTACAAACAAAGTGTTTGGCGTAGGTGTGGATTATACATTTTAAAAAAACAACCAATAACAAAAAAGAGCTGGATACATTCCGGCTCTTTTTGTTTGGTATCACATAGAATTATCTTATGGAATAAGTATTTTATTTCTTTTATTTCATATTCACTTCATTTTCTGAATGTTTTCCTTCAACAAAGTCTTTGATATTTTGCAGTGTAGTCCGTGCAATGTTCTCTAAAGCCTCTTTGGTAAAGAATGCCTGGTGCGAAGTAACGATCACATTATTAAATGACAATAAGCGGGCTAACACATCATCGTCAATAATCTTATCTGATTTATCCTCGTAGAAATAATCATTTTCTTCCTCATATACGTCCAGTCCGGCTGCCCCGATTTTTTTGTTCTTCAAACCCTCTATTAAGGCATTCGTGTGGATTAGTTGTCCTCTTCCGGTATTGATAATCATTACTCCGTCTTTCATTTTGCTGATAGAGTAATCATTTATTAAGTACTTTGTAGAGTCTGTGAGTGGACAATGCAGAGAAATAATATCTGAATTGTGATAAAGTTCGTCCAAGGAAGTATATACGACCTGATTTTCCCGGGCAAAGTTATGATCAGGATAGAGGTCATAAGCCAGAATATTCATTCCGAAGCCTTTTAATATTTTAATTAATATTTTAGCAATCTTACCTGTTCCGATAATCCCCGCAGTCTTTCCATGCATATCAAAACCAATCAGTCCATGCAGAGAGAAATTACCATCCCGGGTACGCCAATAAGCCCGGTGAATTTTTCTATTTAGCGACAGCATTAAGGCTACTGTATGTTCTGCCACAGCGTAAGGAGAATAAGCTGGCACTCTAACCACCGTTATTTTATCTTGAGCAGCGGCAATGTCTACATTATTGTATCCGGCACATCGTAATGCAAGTAACTTTACTCCGTTTTTAGCCATTGCATCTATATTCTCCGCATCAGCGGTATCATTAACAAAGATACATACGGCATCAGCATCCTTAGTTAAGATCATATTATTTTTGTTGAGATGTCCTTTAAAATACTTTATCTCAAAATTGAACTCTTTATTAATTTTATTAAAGGACGCTTCATCGTATGATTTTGTTCCAAAAAAAGCAATAGTGTATGTCTTCATCTTAATCTATGTTTTTTTAATAACAAAAAAGAACGGATGAAAGTTTAATTTTCCCGCTCTTTTTAATTTAAAGGAAGAGTATAACTCTTCTCTATTTACTGTCGCTTTTTAGTTAAATAAAGAGACTGTTATAACATCATTCAACAGTAGAGAATTTTTTTGTTATCACCTTCTCTCCTTTTTTGATCTTTATTAAATAAGCACCTTTTAGGAATGAAGATATGGGTACATTAATTTCCCTAATTCCTTTTTGGGTGTTTTGATTATAAATTATTTTGCCTATTACATTGGCTATCGATATCTGAGTTGTTGTTTCATTTTCAGGTAACTGAATATGAAGAATTCCATCTGACTGGGTTGTGTAAATTGAAACATTGTCAGCATATCCATTTTCCGAAATAGAAGTGGAGGCATTTTTTAAGGTTACATTAACGGAATCTTTAAATAAATATCCCCGGAAGGCAACTGTCAGTTCTACTTTTGTACTAACATTCAATGGAATTTCTTTTGTGGTAAGGATAACAGATCTGGTATTTCCAATTGTTTTACCATCTATGAGCCATTGATAGTTATCGTAATTCATGCCTGCATCCAATGTTAGATCACTTCCAGAATTTGAAACAACATTCTTTTCGGTAAAGCACTTCCCTAAATCTGCTCCAAAATAAAATCCAGGTTGGGTAGGTTGATTGTAGGCTACATTTTGTGTAGCCACGCTAATGCGATAAACCGGATCCTCCAAAAAAGTATGAAAACGGTAATCTGTTTCATTTGTAGATACATATAATCTTAACGATTGATTATCTTGTGTTCTGAGTAACAATTCTTCTCGCCAGTCACCAAGAATATCGGCTACTAAGCAAGGATTGGCCTTGGTGCTGTTATTGGACGCACATTCGCTTGCTGAGAGAGAAACAGAGCTTTTCCCAGTGGTATAGTTGTATTTTGTGATTCCGATTCCATCTTGTAATTCACGTAACAGGTCACCATCCCACCAGGCAGCCATATTCGTGGATACACCACTTGTTGAACTTTGCACTACTTCTCCCTTTATATTTCTGATACCTCCGGATCGTGATGACCACATTTCAACTCCTTTGTAATTCGGGTCAATATCAGCTGCCATGCAGCGTCCTACATCATCACTACTTTTTATCTGAGTAAGAATTTCTCCTGTCTGAGCATCTCTGAAGGTCGATCCGTCTACTTTATTTTCATGACATGCCCATACCTGTAATTTCCCTTTGTCAGGATCGAATACAGTCATATGTATCGCGTCTCCATGTCCTAGTCCCGTTGTATAAAGGCCTTTACCATTATCATCAATGGTGCAAGATCCATAAACTATTTCATCCTTTCCATCTCTATCTACATCACCAACCCGCAGACTATGATCTCCTTGTCCTGCATATTTGCTATTACCAGCGTCGTTAGAATCAAAAGTCCAACGTTCTGTTAATTCTCCGTTTTGCCAGTCATAAGCAACTAGAACAGTACGTGTATAGTACCCACGACACATTACCACGCTGGGATGGATGCCATCCAAATAAGCGATACAAGCCAAGAAACGGTCTACTCTGTTTCCATAATTGTCTCCCCACATTGTTTTCATTTCCGTAGCATTAGTAGCCCCTCTTGCCGGTTTGTAATCTATTGTTTTCATTGCAGCTCCTGTAAGACCATTGAATACAGTCAGGTATTCTGGACCTAGCAATACCCGGCCGATTCTGGTATATCCATTTTGACTTGTCAAAATGCGGTAATCCGCATTCGCATCTCCAATAACATTCCCCAAACCATCTATTGTTCCATCAGCTGTTTTCATAACAATCTCAGCTTTTCCATCTGAATCGAGATCATACACCATAAATTGAGTGTAATGTGCTCCGGCCCGGATATTTTTACCTAAATCAATTCGCCAAAGTTTTGTTCCATCCAGTTTATAGCAATCAAGGTAAACATTTCCAGTACACCCATCAATTGAATTATCCTGAGAATTGGAAGGATCCCATTTTAAGAGAATCTCATATTCACCATCTCCATCTACATCTCCAATGCTTGCATCATTGGGAGAGTAGGTATAAGCTACATTATCAGGAGTTGTTCCTCCCGTGGGCACGTCCAAAGGAATATTAATATAACCTGTCGGCGCATTAGCCGGGAGTATATATGGAACGCAAGGAGAGGAACTTTCTATCCCATCAATGACTTGCTTGATAGTATAAGAGCAAGTGCTGGTTGATGTGAGAGTATCTATATAGTAAGTTTTGCCGACTACCGGTACCGAATTTATTTTTGTGCCATCCCTGTATACATTAAAGGTTGTATTTATAGGATCGGAAGAGAGGTAGCGCCAACAGACAAATACGCTTTCAGTATTTTTACGTATAGCAACTACTCCACGACCTAATTTCTCTCTTTTCATCTGATCGAAATTATAGTTTGGCTGTGCCATGGACTGGTGCGATATTCCGATCATAGTAATGAGTAATAAAAGTGTAATTTTTTTGTTTTTCATAGAATAGCGGTTAAATAAATAATTTTAATTGAACATAGCAGTGGCAAATATCTTCTTTTTAAGGTATATATCAAATGGAAAATTGTACATATACATGGAAAATTTATCGGGTTGCGGAGTATCGTTATTTGCTATAGTGATCTGCTATTAAGGAACGCGGCAAATTCTTTCTTGTAGCTGTCGCTGATAGGAATATATGTTTTTCCAAAAATAATGCGGTTACGATCTATCACTTTTATTTTATCAACCTGAACAATAAAAGAACGATGTACCCGCATGAATCGTTCCGATGGTAGAAGTTCTTCCATGGCCTTCATGCTCATTAGTGATAGAATTGGTTTGGATTCATTTTCTGTGTAAATTTTAATGTAATCTTTCAATCCTTCCACATAAAGGATTTGTGTTAAATTTATCTGAACTAATTTATAATCGCTTTTTACAAATATACTGCTAATATTTTCTTTGGAATGAGTAGTTGAAGTAATGACTGGAGAACTAGCCGATAAGTCGGTAGGAGTTATGGAGTGGCGAACCATTTCAAACCAACGCAGAGCTTTATTAGCTGCCTGCACGAAATCGGCATAGCTAATAGGTTTGAGTAGGTAATCGAGCGCATTCACTCTATAGCTGTCCAGTGCGTACTGATTAAACGCTGTTGTAAAGATTATCCGGGTTTTTTCGCCAATCATTTTCGAGAATTCCAAGCCATTAAGTCCTGGCATTTGTATATCCAGAAAGATTACGTCAATTTCTTTGCCCGAAAGCTCATTTATAGCTTGCAACGCACCAAGGTACTTTCCCGATAAATGAAGAAAAGGAGTCTTGAGCGCATAACTTTCCAATAGATCAAGTGCTAAAGGTTCATCATCAATAATACAACAGTTTAGCGTCATCATTCTTTTTTTATTATTAATGTGGAAGTGTATATATTGTCTTTAATTTCTTGTTGCCAGATATACTGACCGGGATAGAGTAACTCTAGCCGTTTTTTAAGAGATTCCAGCCCAATCCCTGAACCGCTTTTATCTTGTTCGTTTTTTGGGAAATAACTATTCTCAATGCAGCATTTTACTATTCCATTTTCTTGTTCTTCGAGCAGAATGTTTATGAAAGAAGGCTCACTGTAGCTCACTCCATGCTTAAAAGCATT
>JAATGU010000054.1 GCA_015654535.1 Bacteroidales bacterium | reverse complement strand
GAGTTCTATATTTTTGTTCCCTAATGATTTCAATACTGCTGCCAGATAAGCATTTTCTTCATAGCGCGCTGAAAGCTCTAAATCACGGTCACCAGTAATGAGGGTTATAGGAGAAGCATCTTTACGTACATGATTGGATGGGGCATAAGTATCTATGATGGGTATATCAGTAGGAAGCCCTCTTTCTTTTCTAATGGTATAATGGGTAATTGTTTGCCCGCTAATCGGGAAATTAGCAGCTATACGATCAGCATCAATATTATATTTAGCAAGATAGCTTTTGTCCAAACTCAACATTAATGAAAGATAACCGCCTGCAGAATGTCCGGAAATAAATATCTGGTTAGTGCTTCCTCCGTATTTTTGAATATTACTAAATGCCCATGCGACAGCTGCCGCCGCATCGTCTATATATGCAGGATTAGTAGCTTTTGGACTTAGACGGTAATTCACCGCCACTATTGCAATACCTTTATCCATCAATTCTTTTGGAAAATATTTTTCTCCTTGTTCCAGCCCACCGCCGTGAAACCAGACAATAGTTGGAAAGTTTTTTATGTTCGTCGGATAATAAATATCCAGTTTACAACGACTCAGTTCATACACATCAGCCTTGTTCCCTATCTTATAAGGGATATTATACTCTGAATGGTATGTTACCGTATTTTGTGCAGTCGCAACACAGCAACATACCAAACAAAATAAAAAGGCTGTTAAGACATTTCTATATTTCATAATCGTATATTTATTAATTGTCATACTTTCCGCTATTTTGTATCATTTATACCATCACTTTCGGGAGTATATTCAATAGAGTTGAATGGAACAGACAGGAAATTAAAATAGATTAGTATATTTCATGTCTTTTTCAAGTATTTCCTTAATCTTGGAGTCAACTGATAATACAAATATAAATATTATTTTACACAACGTAAAAATTTAGAAAGCATATTTATGCTTCTTTAAGATTTAAGATGTCTTTGGTAACTACTCAGCTATATATAGGTTGGGTACACAGATTCTCCTGAGTGCATTGCTACAGCAAGTAAAGCTTGGTATCTTGATATCCCATTTTTTCGCAGTGTCTACAGCAAAAAAGAAGGTTTTTTATTTAAATCAAAATTTTGATAGCTGAGTAGTTATTTTTAGATGGCAGAGTGGCATATCGTGTTAAATAATCTATTTTGGAACAAATATGTTCCAAAATTATTGGTTATTTGGAACAAATATGTTACTTTTGTCACGTTCAATTAAAATAGCTCTTTACATTATGAAGTTTTCGGAATTTTACAAGTTGATTGAGGCCAAAGGCTGGACAATCAAGAAGGGAAAAAAGCACTATAAGTATGTGCATCCCGACTGCAACTATTCAATTCCGGTTGGTCGTCATTCAAGCAAATAAATTCCTGATGGGACTCTTGCAAAAATGATGAAAGATGCAGGACTTAAATAGTAAGTAGCTAGTAGCTAGCCTCTCCTTTGGGAGGGGTTTAATTGGACAAAATTTAAATATTATATTGTTATGAAATCAATTGAGGTTATTATTGAAAAGTCAAAAGAAGGTGGATATGGAATTTATGCACCCTCTGTTCCTGGTCTTGTCGGTTTTGGTCTCACTGAAAACGAAGCCAAAGAATCGTTGCAAGATTCTTTAGAATCTCTTCTTGAGGAATATGAAGAAAAAGGAGCAAATCTTCCGGCATATCTGGGAGATGGGAATATTGAATTTGATTATAGATATGATTTCTCCGCTTTCTTCAAATCTTTTCCTTTCTTTAATGTATCCGAATTTGCAAGGGCGGTTAATATCAATCCATCCTTAATGCGGAAATATAAAGAAGGACATGCTTTTGCAAGTGAAAAACAAAAGGCAATGATTCAGGAAAAATTTGATGAAATTATGAATTGCATAAGGGCAGTCCAGTTTTAAAAAGAGCTTTTTAATTGAACACCTGGCAGAATCCCTATAAGGAAGAAAAGAGCTTTTTAACTGAAAGCTCTTTTCTTTTTTTATGTATTAAACTTTCAAAATAGAATTTCACAAATCCTTTACAAGCAATGTTTTACTTTAGGTATGAAGTATTCTTTTAATAGACTTCTTCGCCAAAATAGATATAAATTACTTTTTAAAGCTTTTGACAACATTGCTACACTTTATTCGGTTTATGTAAAGGTTTACATAATTCGGTAAAGGTAAAAGGTAACTTGCGTGTACCTCCCCAACTTGATGTTCCATTTTGGAATATCAAGTTAGACTCCTTTTGTTAACTGAAACATAAACCGATTCTGCTTTACTTATCATTCTATAATGCAAAAATACTTATTTATAACCCGTTGGCTGAATTAAATTAATAGAATATTTATAAGTAGTCAATTATCAAAAACCAAAAATGTCATTGACGAATTCGACCGCAACAAAATCGGCTAGGCACTCAACCAGTTCGAAAAAGCATTTCTTCATCATTTAAAGAAAGATGAAGTGAGTTTTTTTGAAGATATGATACAGATATTAAAAGACACAGAGCATGCCGGCAATGCAAACTGCTATACCAATACTCTTAATATACTGGAGATCTTTGATGAGAATTTCAACAAAAATATACTTTCTGAAATATTATTTTACAATATCAAATAATATCAATAAATGCAACAATTCCTTCATTTTTTCTTGGGAAAGATTATAATATACATTACCTTTGCTTACAGAAAGTTAACTAAGAAATGAACAATACTATTGAAGAAAATAATATAAAAGCATTATGCAAAGGAGATCAAAGAGCCTTTGAAGTGCTTTTTCTATATTACCAGCCTAAACTGGTCTATTTTCTTACTGGTTTTATAAAAGATGCTGAATTGGCACGCGATATGGCACAAGATATTTTTATGAGTGTATGGAACAACAAAGATAAGCTGACAGAGATAAAATCATTCAAAGCCTACATTTTCAAGATGGGGAAAAATGCGATATGTAATTACTACGATCATTCTCTCATAAATAAAAAATTTGTAGCTGAACAACTGACTCGCCCCGTTGATTTCGAAAACACAGAAGAACTTATTTTTGCACAACAACTCCAAACTCTCATTGATATGACTGTGAGTAAAATGCCAAACCAACGGAAACTAATATACACAATGAGCCGGATTGATGGGTTGTCGAATAACGAAATAGCTGAAAAGCTCAATATTAACAAACGCACTGTGGAAAACCATTTAACGGCTGCATTGGCGGATATCAGAAAAACAATAAAGATATGTATCATGCTTTTTTTGTGAAATTTTGGTTGTTACCTGTGCGTAACTTATCGGTTTGCTTACTTATAATTACAAATAGGTATTATGGAAAGTAACAATATTAAAAATATCATAAGTACTTTCTTTGAAAAAAAAGCATCAAAGAATACACAATTTCTTTTCCGCAAATGGTTCCGTTTAGACGAATATCATGCTGAAAAGGATAAGTCTATGGAAGAACTTTGGGAAAACAGTCCATCAGTTATCAGTACTCAAACGCTGGAAGATTTTTCGAAAATTAAAACACATATTTTAGATGAAACACAAACAAAACCTGTCTATTCGTTATTTCGACGTATTATTACTTACGCAGCTGTTATTATATTTTTCATAGCTACTTCAGTTTATCTCACTTACCAATTTGCAGTACCGGCTCAGTTGGAATATACTCAACTTTCAGTATCCTACGGTGAAAGTAAAAAAATCGCCCTTACCGATGGCTCTTTAGTAACCGTCAATGCCGGATCGATATTGATTTATCCGAAAAGCTTTACAGCCGATACACGTACTGTTTTTTTAACCGGGGAGGCCAATTTTAGCGTAGCTAAAAATCCAGACAAACCGTTCATTGTAAAAACAAAATATTTAGATATTAAAGCACTTGGAACTAAATTTAATGTACAATCTTATCCGAACGCCAATTATACCAAAGTAACACTTGTTGAAGGTAGTGTGAAGGTTAATATGGAGCTGGAGAAAAGCAAATCCTATATACTGAAACCGAATAACCAATTGACCTATTCACATCAGGATAGTAATATTGCCATTGTCGATGTGGATGCCGCAAAAGTAGCATCATGGGAAGAGGGCTATTTAATTTTTCAGGGTGTAACGTTCGACGAAATAGCAAACACATTAGAAAGGAAATACAATATCATTGTTAATTATGATGGAAGGAAACTCAATCAGCAATCGTATTACGTAAAATTCAATCCTGACGAATCTATTGAGGAAGTTATGAATATATTGTGTCTATTGATCACTAAATCAAGCTATAAGATCGAAGGAAAAACTATATATTTATACATAGATAATTAATCGCTCCGAATTTAAAACTATATAAAACTACACTATCACTATATTCTCGTTTTCTCTTTTCTTCACTACAGGCCTTTGGGATCGTGTTCTTCTGCCTTTTTTTGTTTTTTTGTGTATCTTCAACGCAATACGTTTCTGTTTTGCAGTAAATTTAATGTATTATAGAAATAAAAGAGACTTGCACATTCTCAATTCCCGACCAATTACTCTCTAAAAACTATCAATGTTCAATAACGTTTGCAATATCCCGATTTATCTGAACTATCCCCTACTTTTCAGGTGCCCTGTGTTATTTAAATATTTGTTCTCAAAAAGATATTCATTTCTACAAAAAAATATCATATCCGACTGTGTGTATTTCCCTGCATAGCTTACTTAGTATTGTAATCGATCATAATATGCATAATTCAAACAAAAATATTAGTATTCAAAGAGAATTGAACAATTCACTAATAAATTTAATTTCATTGTTTTTAAATATAACAAAGTTGTTTAGTTATTTTTAAGTAGGAGGAAAAAAATGAAAAAAAGGAACTTCGGAGATATGTTATAAAATAAAATTTGTGACATATATTTGTATCTAATATTCTAAAAATAAATCGCTAATAATCAAAGTAAAGTTGAATTTAATCTATATAATTAACTGACTTTGTTCTTTAGTATGATTAGCTACTCTAGCAGTTATTTTGTTAAATATTCTATATATATTATCACTTCACAAATCCCGAAGTTTTGACATCACATTGTAAAATGTATACCATTATATAATAGCCGTATTTTTTTTATTTTATAAATCTAATAATATGTAAATTCTAACACACATGAAAGTAAGAAAATTCTTTTCGCATGTGCTAATTATGATGTTTTTATTGGCAATGCCTTCCATCATGCAAGCACAAAATCAGAAAGTAAAATTAACGGGGAAAGATATTACGTTAAAAATGGCTTTTGAACAAATAGAAAAACAAACTGGTTTGTCTGTTGACTACGATGCTAATGCCATTAACGTAAGTAAGATTCTCACCACTATTCCCAAAGGTAATACATTACAAGAAGTAATGACCCAATTACTAAGGGGTACCGGTTATATTTACACAATTAATCAATCACACGTAATTATTACTGTACCATCAAAAACTACAGTACAAGTCCGTAACAGTACAAATGAAGGAACTATTTCAGGAATAGTTTCCGATACCAATGGTGATCCGTTGGTGGGTGCATCCGTTGTAGTTAAAGGTATAAGTAAAGGTACCGCTACAGATTTAAATGGAAAATACAAAGTGGAAGCATCCAAAGGTGCTGTTTTGCTGATTAGTTATATTGGCTACGTAAATCAGCAAGTAACTGTGGGAGATGATTCTTCCATTAATATCCGGCTGTTTGAAAATAGCAAAATACTTGACGAAGTTGTTATAGTGGGCTTTGGTACTCAGAAAAAAGTGAATTTAACTGGTTCGGTTGGTATTGCAGAGGCCAAAGATTTGGAATCCCGTCCAGTAAACTCATCTGTACAAGCTCTACAAGGATTAGTTCCGGGTTTGCAGATTTCGACTACCACCGGGGAATTAGATAAAAATATGAGTATTAATATCCGTGGCGTAGGAACAATTGGAAAAGGTTCAAGCGGTTCGCCTTTAATTTTAATTGATGGTGTTGAAGGTGATTTAAATACAGTCAATCAGCAGGATATTGAAAACATATCTGTTTTAAAAGACGCTTCAGCTTCTTCTATTTATGGTTCTCGCGCTCCTTTCGGGGTGATTTTGATTACAACAAAGAAAGGTAAAGCTGGTAAAATCACCATTGCTTATAATAATAGTTTTCGTGTTGCTAATCCGATCAATCTGCCTAAGATGATGGATTCTTACTCATTCGCCAACTATTTTAATAGTGCATCTATAAATAAAGGAAACGGGCAAATATTTAGTGATGCACTGATGCAAAAGATGCTTGATTTTCAATCTGGAAAGTTAACAGGAGGTTTGGAGGCGTCTTCCAATGGTCAATGGGGAAAACCTGAATTCGACCCTTTTACTACAGCTTATGCCAACACCGATTGGTATAAGGAAGCATATAAAAGTGATGTAAGTTCGCAAGAGCATAATCTAAGTGTGACTGGGGGTAATGAAAAAACGACTTATTATACTTCTTTCAACTACTTGGATCAGGATGGTTTACTTAACCATGGAAACGATGGCTTTAAACGTTATAACGTAGCAGCTAAAATGAATACCACTTTGACTAATTGGTTGAAATTTAATTATAACATGCGTTTTATTCGTAAGGATAATTGGCGCCCTACTGCTTTCAATAATACTTTCTATACCATGTTTGGTCGCCAAACATGGCCCAATTTGCCTGTATATGATGTCAATGGCTACTATTTCAACAATAACACGAGTACCCCTCCGCTAATGAATCTGGCATTAGGCGGAAATCGTACTGCACAAACTGACCATCAATATTATCAGTCAACTTTTTTGATTGAACCAATTAAAAATTGGATTACTCATGTTGAGTTGAATTATAGTATCTCAAATGGATCTGTAAAAGAAACTACTTTGCCTGCTTATAATCATGACGTTAACGGAAATTTAATTGATACCCACGGAACTTCTAGTCTTTATCAGGAAAGTGAGAAAGAGAACTATTTGAATCTGAATATTTTCAGTGAATATTCCCACTCATTCAATAACGTACATAACTTCAAAATTATGTCTGGTTTTCAATCGGAAGAAATGAAGCAAGATTTCTATTATACTAGAAAATATGGTTTGCTGATTCAAGACTTGCCTCAATTTGATTTGACTTCAGGTACAGATGGTTTAGGTGTGGCAAAAACGACAGATGTAGGAGGATATCATAATGAGTGGGCTACTGCCGGTTTTTTTGGTCGCTTAAATTATGATTATCAAGGTCGTTATTTAGTAGAAGCAAATATGCGTTACGATGGGACATCACGTTTTCTCCGTGGCAGTCGTTGGCTGGCTTCTCCTTCTTTCTCTTTAGGTTGGAATATTGCTAATGAAAATTTCTGGAAGCCATTTGATAAAATAGTTAACACATTGAAGTTACGAGGTTCTTATGGTAAATTAGGAAATCAAAATACTGACTCCTGGTATCCTACTTATCGGTCTATGACATTAGGTGCATCTAATGGAACATGGTTAGAGAACGGCACTATGCCTAATACATCAAAAGTGGGAGCATTAGTGAGTAATAACCTGACTTGGGAAACCATTCGTACATGGAATTTAGGATTAGATTTTGGCTCGTTCTCTAATCGGTTGACCGGTTCGTTTGATTACTATACACGTTATACCAAAAATATGGTCGGACCAGCAACAGAACTTCCAGCTATATTGGGGATTGATGTGCCTGTAACAAATAACTGCGATTTGAGGACCAAAGGTTGGGAGTTGACTGTATCCTGGAGAGATCATTTACAAAATGGTTTAGGTTATAGTGCTCAGTTTATGCTATCAGATGCAAATACATTTATTGATAATTATCCCAGCAACATAACACATTCTATAAATACTTATTTAAATGGTCATGAAATTGGGGAAATTTGGGGATTTGAAACAGTGGGTATTGCAAAGAGTGATGCCGAGATGCAGGCACACTTGACTAAAGTAGGGGGACAGTCTTCCTTAGGAACAAACTGGACCGCAGGCGATATCATGTATGCTGACTTAGATGGCAAACCTGGTATCACTAAAGGTGCAAGTACTTTAGAAAATCATGGTGATTTGAAAGTGATTGGCAACAGTACTCCTCATTATTTCTTTGGGGTCAACTTGACTGCTGATTGGAAAGGATTTGATTTGCGTTGTTTCTTCCAAGGTGTTATGCAGCGAGATTATTGGCAAAGTGCCAATACTTTTTGGGGAGTATTTAAAAATATTTGGAGATCGGAAGCTATGCAAGAACAAGGTGATTACTTCCGTGCTCAGGAGATCGGCCTAGAGGGTCATAAAATTGCTGCTAATTTAGACGCTTATTATCCACGTCCTATTTTCGATGATGGTACTACAAAGAACCAGCAGGTTCAAACACGCTATCTGCTTAATGCTTCCTATATTCGCCTGAAAAACTTTCAGATTGGTTATACTCTGCCATCAGCATGGATGAAGAAAATGAGTTTCACTAAATGTAGAGTATTTGTTTCTGGCGAAAATTTGTGGACTGGTACTTCACTTACAAAATTATTCGATCCGGAAACTATCAGTGGTGGAAGCTCTGACTCGAACAATACAGATACATATAACTCAGGCAATGCTTATCCGTTATCAAGAACATGGTCATTTGGTTTAAGTTTAACTCTTTAATTATTTTAAACAATGAAAATAAATAAATTATATATAGCGTTATTGTCATTAGGCTTGTCATTAAGTTTTACCTCATGCGATAGTTTTTTGGATCGAGAGCCTCAATCGACGGTCTCCCCTCAGAGATATTTTAACAGTAGCACTCAATTGAAAGCTTATTGTGATGAAATTTATACAAGTATACTTCCATCTCATGTGACAAATAATACTTATGGGATTTTTGGAGAAGATGGAGGTACTGATAATCAAATTAGTCGTGTTGCAAATGTTCGTTATTCTCAAGACTTATGGAAAGTTCCAAATTCAGAAAGTACAAATTGGAATTTTAGTAATATATATAAACTTAATTATTTTTTGTCTAATGTTTTGCCAAAGTATGGAGATGATTTGAATGGTGCTAAAAATACTATTTCAGGTGATTTAACAGAAATAAAACATTATATTGGTGAAATATATTTTTTACGTGCTTGTGAATATTTCAAACGTTATCAGCTATTTGGCGATTTTCCTATTGTGACTGAGCCATTGCCGGATAATATGGCTGTTCTTATTGAGGCTAATAAACGTATGCCACGTAATGAAGTTGCACGCTTCATTTTGTCTGATTTGGATAAAGCAGTCACGCTGTTAAGTGCAAAGACAATGTTGACTACTCGTATTGGAAAAGATGCAGCACTTTTGCTTACATCTCGCGTTGCTCTGTTCGAAGGTACCTGGCTAAAATATTTTAAAGGTACGGCTTTTGTTCCGAATGGTCAGGAATGGCCGGGGAAAACAAAGGATTACAATGCCAATTATCAGTATAAGAGCGGAAGCATTGATAATGAAATCAATTATTTCCTTGAACAAGCAATGGCTGCGTCAAAAGCAGTAGCTGAGGCTTACAAAGGCAAGCTGGTCCAAAATACTGGGTATTTGCAACAATCGGCAACTCAATCCGCAAATCCCTATTACAATATGTTTGCTCAGGAAGATTTGTTTTCTGTTTCCGAGGTATTATTATGGCGTCAGTATGCTCGTGGCCTTGCCCTGCACAATGTGAATGTAGCCGCGAATCAGGGAAACTATGACAATGGTGTTACTCGTGCCTTTGTAAACAATTTCTTGATGGCTGATGGTACTCCGGTATATAAACATGGTACTTATGCCTATGGTGATGGATACTACATGGGAGACACAACTATTCATAGAGTTCGTCAGAATAGAGACTCTCGTTTAGTCCTATTTTTGAAAGAGCCGGGACAGACAAGTATTTTATATCCAAATGTAGAAGGAACGGAAGCATGGTTAACAGAACCTTATCCAAAAATTACATTAAGTGATGGGCAACGTGGTTATGTCACAGGATATGCTTTGCGTAAAGGTGGCTCTTTTGATCAGAAATTTTACGCGAACAGTAGTGGGTATACTGGATCTATTGCTTATCGTGCGACGGAAGCTTTGCTGAACTATATGGAAGCTAGCTACGAAAGAAATGGAACATTGGATGCATCGGCCCGCGAGTACTGGCAACTTATTCGCCAACGCTCCCATGTGAGCACCGATATCGATGCAACCATTGCGGCTACAGATATGAACGAAGAAGCCAAAAACGACTGGGGAGCTTATTCCGGAGGAAATATTCTGGTGGATAAGATCCTGTACAATATTCGTCGCGAACGTCGATGTGAAATGATAGCCGAAGGTTTACGTTATATGGATCTCTGTCGCTGGAGAGCAATGGATCAGATGATAACTACTCCATACATTCCAGAAGGCTTCCATCTGTGGAATACTCCTATGCAGAGTTGGTATACAGATCTGCTGGCCGACGGTTCGGGTAAAGCAACGGTTTCCTCTCCATCTTTAAGTGAATATCTTCGTCCGTATCAAAAAAATTCAAATCAGGTTTGTTATAACGGTTTTACTTGGCACATGGCTCATTACCTGTCACCTATTATGATTAATCAGTTCTTACTAACTTCACCTGATGGTTCCACGATCTCCGGGTCCCCAATTTATCAAAACCCCTACTGGCCAACAATACCTGACCAACCTGCTCAACAATAAAAAACAGGTAAAGTAGATTGTGTTATTTGTAAAAAGGTCATTTCGATAGAGATGTTGAAATGACCTTTAATTTGTAAAATATATTTAAAAAAGATATCAAATTATTGAATATGTAAGGCATGCCAACTTATAGGAGGTTCTGTATAATATTTTTATATGAATATCCACAATAGCCCTGAGATAGTATTATAAAAATTTGGCGTTTATCCATCGATGTATTAAATTTGAAGTATATTAAAAATCATAGAAAATGAACTTAGCCATCCATCTGTTGACAACTACTAAGAAATCGTTTTCAGCTGCTAGGACATACCGGAAGGGTAATTAATCAAAGATAACGACTATCGCTGATAGTATATATATTGCTAATTATATAATTATAATGGAGACAAGAAATGCGCAATTAATTATATATTTGATGACGATTTGAAGGAGTATTATACAGTTGTTTTTCCAGAATTAGAGAAAAATGGTTTTAAAGGTAGATTAAAAGAAATATCGGATAAAAGTCACGAAATATCTAACCATAGCTGGTCGCACCCAAACTTGATTTGCATCAGTTCTGACAAACTTAAAACTGAAATTGAGAAAAACGACAGTTTCATTTTTGAAAAGACAAAGGAAATGCCTCGTACATTCTGCTACTCAGGGAATACTTTCAACGATATGGTCTTGGGAATGACTTCAAAATTATGTTTGTTGTATAAGCATTTGATAATAGAATATTTAAATAAAACCTGATAGTCCGGGTTATCAATGGAGTTAATATGAGAAAGATCAATCTTCTAATCTTTGTGTGTGTTTGTACGCTGTTTAGCATTCAAGCTAATATACTGAACAGCAAATATGTGGCAATCCATGTGAATGCCCCCTTTTCAATGCCGTCTATCAAAGTCTATAAATTCCCGAAAAAAGATTTCCTGATTACAGATTATGGAGCGAGAGCTGGTGGAATCATTAATAATACCCAAGCGATTGCAGCAGCTATTGACGCTTGTAATGCAGCAGGTGGAGGCCGAGTAGTCGTACCTGCCGGTATGTGGCTCACAGGAACCATTCATTTCAAAAGCAACGTAAATTTATATTTGGCAGAAAATGCTATATTGACCTTCACCGATAATCCATCAGACTATTTACCGGCTGTAATGACTTCGTGGGAAGGTATGGAATGTTATAATTATTCGCCATTACTATATGCTTTTAAGTGTGAGAATATCGCTATCAGTGGAAAAGGTACAATAAGTCCGAAGATGGATACCTGGAAAAAATGGTTTGATCGTCCGCAAGCACATTTGGAAGCATTGAAAGAACTTTATACCAAAGCTTCTACCGATGTGCCAGTCTCGGAGCGACAAATGGCTGTTGGCAAAAATAATCTACGCCCACATTTAATACAGTTCAATCGCTGTAATAATGTTTTGCTTGACGGTTTTAAAATCAGAGAAAGTCCTTTCTGGACAATTCATCTTTATATGTGTGATGGAGGAGTGGTTCGAAATCTGGATGTAAAAGCACACGGTCATAACAACGATGGTATTGATCTTGAAATGAGCCGCAATTTTTTGGTGGAAAACTGTCTTTTTGACCAAGGCGACGACGCTGTTGTAATCAAGGCCGGAAGCAATCGTGATGCATGGCGACTGAATACGCCTTGTGAAAATATTGTTATTCGTAACTGCAGTATTATTAACGGTCACACACTGCTCGGGGTTGGAAGTGAAATTTCAGGTGGAATAAGGAATGTTTATATGCATAACTGCAAAGCTCGAAATGTCCATCGTTTCTTTTTTATAAAAACAAATCATCGAAGAGGTGGATTTATTGAAAATATTTACATGGAGAATGTCCAATCAGATACTACGCAACGTGTACTCGAAATTGATACCGATGTGCTTTATCAGTGGAAAGACCTTGTACCTACTTACGAAACCCGCATGACTAAAATTGATGGTATACATTTGAAAAATGTGACCTGCAAAGAGGCTGATGCCATTTACGAATTGAAGGGAGATGCAAGGTTGCCGATACGGAATGTGGAAATCCGAAACGTGAAGGTCAATAATGTAAAAAACTTTATAAAGAAAGTAGCAAATGTAGAAAATGTTATTGAAGACAATATAAGTTATAGAGGTAAACTTCTTTATAATGGCATTCCATGGTTTGATAATAACCGTAATACAGTTAATGCGCACGGAGCTTGTATTGTTGAAGACAGTGGAAAGTACTATTTATTTGGCGAATACAAAACCGATAGCATCAACAAATTTATTGGCTTTAGTTGCTATTCTTCAACAGATTTGGTGAATTGGAAATTTGAACGTATTGTACTTTCCCCACAAAAAGATGGTTTATTGGGTCCAAATCGTATCGGCGAGCGAGTAAAAGTAATGCGTTGCCCTTCTACTGGTGAATATGTAATGTATATGCACACTGATGATTTGAAATACAATGACCCTTATATCGGTTATGCCACTTGTAAAACGATTGCAGGTGAATATGAGTTTAAGGGTGCACTTTTGCATAACGGGAATCCTATCAAACGATGGGATATGGGCACATTTCAGGATACAGACGGGAAAGGATATTTATTGATTCATCATGGCATAATTTATCGACTTAGCAATGATTATAATTCTGCCCAAGCAATAGTTACAGAGCATATTCCCGGTTCGGGTGAATCACCTGCCATGTTTAAGAAAAAAGGATTGTATTATCTCTTGTATTCCAGTCTGACCAGTTGGGAACGCAACGATAATTATTATTATACAGCTCCAGCAATTGAAGGACCTTGGATAAAGCAAGGACTTTTTTGCCCTGAAGGTAGCTTAACATGGAATTCACAATGTACGTTCGTATTCCCGTTAATTCGAGATAATGATACGATTCCGGTATATATGGGTGACCGTTGGTCATTTCCACGGCAAAATTCCGCGGCAACTTATGTATGGTTGCCAATGAAAGCGGATGGCGTGAAATTATCAATTCCAAAATACAGGGAGTCCTGGGATATTTTTTCAAGTAATAATAATAACTTAGGAGATAAGATTCTTTACAAATGCAATAAAGAGACAGGAAAAATTCTTTTCCATTCTAATAAACAAGGTGATTTCTGTGAATATCCTTTTTCGGGTAACCAAATTGCAATCTTTGGAGAAACAACTCCTCATGGCGGCTATGCCCGCATTACCATTACAGACAAACAAGGAGAGGCAGTTTTTACTACACTGATTGATTTTTACAGTAAAGTTCCAAGTAAAGGAATTCGTTTTATTAGTCCGAAATTACATGAGAAAGATTATAAACTGAGAATTGAAGTAATTGGTGAACATAGCGTTTGGTTCAAAAAAGACGGTACTAAATTTGGCAGTGATAATTATTATGTAACTGTGTTGGATGTATGTAAAAAAATCTGTGATGATGATTAAAGGAAGCACTTGACAGAAGAATAACTTAAACTGAAAAAGAAGAATTAATTGATACAATTATTGTAAAGACACAAGGTTTCATCAATGGAAATACGCCTGACAATGAAGTGAATCCGGTAATCTTTTTTCGTAGAATACTTAGTTTGTATAAAGGAATTGACCGTTACCAATTGCGGGAAAATCTGAAGTATTTCTTGAATGCTATCATGTCAGTATGTGAAGAGTTTAGTATCAATATGTGCATCTTAATTAGTTGAATCTCACTATTACACCTAGTAATTTATCAATTTAAGTCACGCAAGTCACGCGCTTCGCATAACAGACTAATATAGAATATAATAAGTGCGTGACTTACCAGAAAGAAGTCACGCACTTGGATAAAAGTCACGCGAAGTCACGCAGTACTTTTTTGTACATCCATTTGCCCTTTGCCTGGAGATTAAAGGATGGAGATTTCAAAATTACAATTAAGATCGTTATCTTTGCAGCAAAAGATCTCATATATAGACGTTAAAACAGTATTAGCCATGCAAATTCATGTTTCAGCTCCCACCCGTATCAACGCCGTTGTTCAGTTACCAGCCTCAAAAAGCATCAGTAACCGCACGCTTATAATTAATGCGTTGGCCAAGGGTTCGTTCACGCCCGGTAATCTATCGGATTGCGACGATACCCGTGTGATGATCAAAGCACTCACTTCTCAAGATGAAACGATTGACATTCTGGCTGCGGGTACCGCGATGCGCTTTCTCACCGCTTTTTTTTCGGTAACGGAGGGAACAAAGGTGATCACGGGAACTCAACGCATGCAGCAACGCCCCATCGAGATATTGGTAAATGCCCTCAGGATGCTTGGCGCGGAGGTTGACTATGTGGCAAAGCAAGGATTTCCTCCCTTGCGAATCAGTGGAAAATCGCTCGATGGCGGAGCTATTTCTCTTAAAGGGAATGTGAGTTCACAGTATATTTCTGCTCTTTTATTGATTGCTCCGGTACTGAAAAGCGGTCTGCAACTGACGCTTACCGGAGATATTATCTCCAAACCCTATATTAACCTTACACTGCAACTGATGAATGATTTTGGCGCACAGGCGAACTGGACAGCAGAGAATCGGATTGAGGTTGCTCCTCGTCCTTATACTTCCATTCCTTTTATGGTGGAGTCGGACTGGTCGGCCGCGTCTTACTGGTACCAGATCACGGCTCTTGCACCCGAGGCTGAGGTGGAATTGCTTGGTTTGTTTCGGAATAGTTATCAAGGGGACAGCAAGGTTGTGGAATTGTTTGCTGACTTAGGGGTTACTACGACTTTTACTTCCCGCGGGGCTTTGCTGAAAAAGACAGCTGTTTGCTGCGAACGGATGGATTATGATTTTAGGAATGAGCCGGATCTTGCGCAGACCTTTGTGGTGACTTGCGCAATTATGGGTATCCCTTTTTGCTTTTCGGGGTTGCAAAGCCTGAAGATAAAGGAAACCGACCGTATAGCTGCGCTCATTGCCGAACTTGCTAAACTGGGATATGTGCTTAGGGAGAGTGACAATGCGGTACTGGTTTGGGAAGGTGAACGCCAGCCTGTATCGGAGGTTCCAGCGATTAAAACATACGAAGATCACCGGATGGCAATGGCATTTGCACCTGCTTGTCTGCGCATCCCTTCTATTACGATCTGTGATCCTCAGGTTGTTTCCAAGTCTTACCCCTATTATTGGGAAGACCTTGCAAAAGCGGGATTTGTAATCCGTACGGAGGATTAATCCGATTCTTACTGACTGTTTAGGTAAAGTATAAAGATATCTTCATAAAAAAGAGTACTCTAAATAATAATAAGGAGTACACTAAACTAATAATTAGTGTACTCCTTATTATTATTTGGTCTAAAATATTTCTTAAATATATCAAGAAGTCCGGCCTTAATTATCTTTAGTTATGCACCAAGGTTCCTATCTCCTCACCCATAATCACCTTTTTAAGATTGCCAACCGTATCCATATTGAAAACGACTATCGGTAGATTATTCTCCTTACACATAGTTGTGGCGGTAAGATCCATTACTTTGAGTCCACGGGCATATATTTCATCGTAAGTGATTTCCTTGAATTTTGTCGCAGTCTTGTCTTTTTCCGGATCAGCGGTATAGATACCATCCACGCGCGTACCTTTAAGCATAACATCAGCCTCTATTTCAATGCCACGCAAAGAAGAACCGGTATCGGTGGTAAAGAAAGGATTGCCTGTTCCGGCAGAGAAAATGGCTACCTCTCCAGCTTCCAAGGTTTCAATCGCTTTCCATTTATTGTAAAATTCGCCAATAGGTTCCATGCGGATAGCAGTAAGGACTCTGCTTTTCACATCAAGAGAACCAAGGGCGGAACTCAATGCAAGACTGTTAATAACTGTTGCCAACATTCCCATCTGGTCTCCTTTCACACGGTCGAACCCTTTCGATGTTCCGCTAAGCCCACGGAAGATATTTCCACCCCCAATAACGATCCCAATCTGAACGCCAAGTCCGTGAATATCTTTTATTTGCTGTGCATATTCTCCCAAGCGTTTTTCATCAATGCCATATTGCTTTTCTCCCATCAAGCTCTCCCCGCTCAACTTCAAAAGAATTCTTTTATATTTTACCATCTTTCTAAATGTTTATTTTCGGCAAACTTACATAAAATTCTCGATTTACGGGGCACTTGTCATTAAATAATTCCTATCTTTGTGTTAAACGTAAATATTGATGTAAATGAAAACAAAGTTTACTCTTCTTATTTTTATCCTCTTATCGCTATCAGTTTCTATTTCCGCGCAAACAGCGGACCAGATATTACCAAATGTAGTTCAGGCAATGAATGAGCAACATTGGGAAGAAGCGAGTAATTTATTTCGCTTAGCTGTGGATATAAATATTTACAAATCTGAGAGCTTCTTTTTAAAAGAAGTATCGGGTGATTGTCCTGCTCGCCCTGAAATGTTACGCTTGTTAGGAAATTATTATAAAAATAGCAGGAACTATGATAAAGCATATGATTACTACAAAGAACTATCAAAAATAAAGCCTCTTGATATTACTTATCTGACGTCTTGTGCAGAACTAGAACTGATGCTTGGAAAAGAAAATGATGCTTTAAATTCGTATGAAAAAGTGCTTTCATTAGACGAGAATAATCTTACAGCGAATATTTTTATCGGTAATTATTACTATTTTTCAGCCGATAAAGAAAAACAAGCATTGGATAAAGAATATAAGAAAATTAATTCTCCAACCCGCATGCAATATGCTCGTTACCGCAATGAGTTAAGTAACTTAGTGGCTAATAAGTTTAATAAAGCTAAACTTTACTTGGAAAAAGTAGTCAGTCAGTTTCCTTCCGTGGAAGTAAAAAAGACACTCAATAAAATTCATGCGATAGAGGAAGAATCAAAAAGATAGAGTAGACTGAGTTTTGCGTTTATTATTCCAAAAGGTATTGAATTTCTTTAAAAAGATATCCTCTTTTTTCCCCCTCTTCTGTACATAAAATTAGTTCCCCGGCAGGTTTTACCTCCACTATCGCGGCAGAGAAAGTTCCATTCTTATCAGCATAGCGATGAAAGCCCTCTTTATGAAACAACGAATCAAAGTATTTCTGAGCAATAATATGGGCATTTCCTTTTCGCAGGAACTCATAATAGGCTTCAAACCGACGAAGCATATCAGCCAGAATATCTTCACGATCCCACGTTCTCCCCGTGATGTTTTTCAGAGAGATAGGATTAGGTGCACTGCTAGTAAAAGTAT
Organism: Bacteroidales bacterium; assembly: GCA_015654535.1. Lineage (GTDB taxonomy): Bacteria > Bacteroidota > Bacteroidia > Bacteroidales > Bacteroidaceae > Bacteroides. The sequence continues at coordinate 49,632 of JAATGU010000054.1, read as the reverse complement.
CCTGATTGATATTGACTCCAATCCCCAACACACTTTGGGAAAGCATCCTTCCAGAAAGATCGTTTTCTATCAACATACCACAGATCTTATGCTCGTTCCAGTAAATATCGTTTGGCCACTTAATACTAAAACCCGAAGCAAAACGACCGAGCCCTTCTTTTATACAAAGAGAAGCTATTTGAGAAATAAGGAATTGAGACTTAGCAGATACAAAATCGGGATATAATAAAAAACTAAAGAGAAGGTTTTTTCCCCGTTCACTTTCCCAGAAATTGCCTCGTTGTCCCCTACCCGATGCCTGAAAGTCTGCCATTATTACCGTAAACTCAGGTAGCTCTTCCCTGGAAACCCATTCCCGAAGATAAGTATTAGTGGAATTTGTTTCTGCTAATCTATGAATCGTTGGTTTCATCATTTCAGAGTAGTGCATCATATTCCGCCCGCAGTTTACGGGTAAATTTTTTAATCACTTCCTCGTAAGAATGATCTATCAGTTGCTTAATTAAAGAATCATCCACATCGCCGCTGAGAGAGACCTGATTCCAATATTTTTTATTAAAATGAAAGGCTCCTTCAATCCCGGAGTATCGTTCCCTAAGTTCTATGGCATATTCAGGATTACATTTCATTACGATCAAGTCAGGCTTGTCCAGACTAATCAATGTAAACATCTTATTCATTACCCGAATAACTAAAGTTGTCTCGTCAAAGGGAAAATCTTCTGTTACCCCTTTCTTTTGCAAACAATACTCTCTGACCAATTCTACATTCATAGTGCAATCTATAAAATTAAAAGACTAATCTCCATCTACCAAACAGGAGGATAAAAAGCCTCCTTTATATGTTCAATCGTAAAACATCCCATTCCTCCTACAACCGTAATAATATCAAAGCGAACTGGCAAATCTATTTGAAAAAACTTCATATAAGCATCTGCCGCCAGCACAGTCCTCCTTACCTTTTGTGCAGTAACCGCATCCTGAGGTTCTGCAAAAAGAGTGTTTTTTCTTGTCTTTACCTCCACAACTATTAGCTCGCCCTCCTTCTCTGCCACAATGTCCAATTCCTTATGCCCTTTCCGCCAATTACGATGACGAATCACATAACCATGAGCGATAAGATACTTTGTAGCTTCTTCTTCACCCTCTTTTCCAAGAATATTGTGCGCTGCCATAAATAGTTTTTGCAAATTTAATGAAATTATTCTTTGAATTTAAAGAAGTAAAAGTAATTTTGCAGGGAATATGAAAACAAACAATAGAAAAAGAGTAAAAGCACCCACCAATTTGCCAAAACGTCAGCAACGCATCGCTTGTTCAATGAGCGAAGAGGAAATGCATCTTGTAGAACGTTATCTGGACAAATATAAAATAGGGAACAAATCCCGTTGGATGCGTGAAACAGTTCTTCAGTTTGTATATAAAAACATGGAAGAAGATTATCCCACGCTCTTCGGAGAACATGATATGAGACGCTAATGCTAGATGACACCTATTTCATGAAACAAGCTTTAATTGAAGCCAGAAAAGCCTTCGACTGCGGAGAAGTTCCTGTGGGAGCCATCGTGGTTAGTAAGGAAAGGATCATTGCACGTGCTCACAACCTAACCGAAACATTGAATGATGTCACCGCTCATGCTGAAATGCAAGCGATTACTGCCGCAGCAAATATCTTAGGAGGTAAGTATTTAAATGAATGTACCCTGTATGTAACGGTGGAGCCTTGCGTAATGTGCGCCGGAGCAATAGCATGGGCACAGACAGGAAAATTAGTTTTCGGAGCCGAAGATGAAAAGAAAGGTTATCAGAAGTATGCGCCGGAAGCATTGCATCCAAAAACACTCATTGTAAAGGGGCTTTTAAAAGAGGAATGTGCCACACTGATGAAGTCCTTCTTTCAAAAAAAACGCAGGTAACTTTTACTTAGAACTGCCCTTAGGATCTTCTTTCACTTCTTCAAATTCCACATACTCTCCATCTTCCTTATCGAACACTTTCTTTCGTTTTGGCTGAGAAGCTTCATCAGAAGTATTTTCTTCTTCTTCTTCTTCGAAACGGTTACTTCGTTGATTCGATTTACTTCCTGTTCCGAAAAGAAACCGCAAAACGCCCCTTACAATGGATAAACCAAGAACTAAAACAAGAATGATTATAAAAAAGAAAAAACCGAATATAGCACCCATGAGTCATTAAGTTTATTTATAATACAGAGTGATAGTACAACAAGTGTGCCAAGACATTTGTTTATTTTTTTAGCCCAGTTACTATTGAAAGAAGAATATACCAAATAATAATTGCGGCAAATCCGGCAATTCCTAAGAAGGCAAGCAGTGGAATACAAACTAAAAGGAAAATGAAACTTACCTTATTATCCTTCCAAGAGAGGTTTTTGAATTTTAAAGAGAACATCGGAATCTCAGAAACCAAAAGGTAAGAGAAAAGAACCACCAAGATAAATAGGTATACTGCATTAAAATTCTCAGAAACTAAGAAAGTATGAGCCCCAACAACTAAAGATCCCCAAAAAAGAGCATTTGCCGGAACCGGAAGCCCTATAAAGGAACTGGTCTGACGTTCATCAACATTAAATTTGGCCAATCTCAGTGCTGAAAAAGCCGAAATGGCGAATGCTAAAAAAGGTATATATTCCTCTAAATTTATCAGAAAAGAAGGATAGTAAACCTCCTTAAACAAGGAAAAGACTATAAACGAAGGAGCCACACCAAAACTGACATCATCTGCCAAAGAATCCAACTCTTTTCCTATATTTGAATAAGCATGAAGGATACGAGCCAACATTCCATCAAAAAAGTCAAAGACTGCACTTAAAACAATAAAAAGCATTGCCAGTTCATACTTTCCTTCATAAGCCATCACACTGGCAATGCAGCCCGAAAAAAGGTTAAAACAAGTAACAATGTTTGGAATATGACGAGTAATACAATTTGCCATTTCGATAAATTATTTCAGTTTTGCCAATATGGTCTGGTTACCAGTAGTTAGCTGCCCCATTTTAACCAGGATTTCTGTACCTAAAGGAAGATAAACATCTACCCGTGAACCGAATTTAATAAATCCCATATGTTCATCAATGTAGCATTCTTCACCTACTTCAGCATAAGTAACGATACGTCGTGCCATTGCGCCGGCAATTTGTCGTGCCAACACTTCTACTCCTTCAGGAGTTTCAATAACAACCAATGAACGTTCATTATCTATACTTGCCTTCGGCAACCAAGCTTTCATAAATTTGCCATTTTGATGTCCTACTTTTTTAATAATCCCATCTACAGGATACCAATTGGCATGTACATTAATCAGACTCATGAAAATAGAAATCATTATTCGTTTGTCGTGAAAGTAGTCATTTTCTTCAACTTCTTCGATGACAACAATCTTTCCATCCGCAGGAGCTACCACTATTTTTTCTGTATCTTCACCAAATAGCCTGATGGGGCAACGAAAAAAGTTTAACACTAATGAAAAAACAATAATACTGGCAAATACCAATAAATAAAACGGTAGCTTACAGTCAAAAGAATAATAGACAAGGCCGTTTATCGCAAGGAATAAAAGAAAGCTTCCCACTAATATATGTGTGCCTTCTCTATGAATTCTTATTTTTTTTAATTTCTTAAGTCGACCCATTAGTCTTGTTTAATGATTTAAGTTCGCAAAAATAATCTTAATTTAAAAAGGAAACAAGTAAATCGGTGTAGAAATGATTATTTTCTTCTCTTTTCTCTAAAAAAGGACTTCTGTTGATAACTTTTAGCTATTTCGTTTTTTTGTGCGCCTAAAGCGAAGTATCTTTATAACCTTTTTAAAAAGAAATGTGTTATTCAATAAACCACTATTATATATGCAAGATTTTGTTCATTTACATGTCCACTCACAATACTCTATCCTCGACGGGCAGGCTGCCGTTCAGGCTTTAGTCGATAAAGCAATTGCCAATGGTATGAAAGGTATTGCTTTGACTGACCACGGAAACATGTTCGGGATAAAAGAGTTTTTCAATTATGTGAAAAAGAAAAATGCAGGAGCTAACGGCGAAATCAAGGAACTCAAAAAGAAACTTTCTCAGATTGAAGCCGGAGAACTGCAATGTGAAGATAAAGAGAAAGAAATTAATGACTGCAATGAAAGGTTAGAGGCAGCCAAGAAAAAATTATTTAAACCTATTATAGGTTGCGAGATGTATGTTGCCCATCGGGGACTTACTAAAAAAGAAGGAAAACCCGATCAGGGAGGATATCACTTAATAGTGCTTGCCAAGAATGAGAAAGGCTATCATAATTTGATAAAGCTCGTTTCTAAAGCCTGGACAGAGGGGTTCTATTATCGCCCGCGAACTGATAGGGATGAATTAGAAAAGTATCACGAAGGACTGATTGTATCAACGGCATGTTTAGGAGGCGAAGTTCCCCGAAGAATCAGAGCCGGACAAATGGAAGAAGCCGAAGAAGCTATCAGTTGGTATAAAAGAGTTTTCGGAGATAACTATTATTTAGAATTACAACTTCATAAAGCAACCGTTCCAAGGGCTAATCACGAAGCATATGTTCTTCAGAAAATGGTCAATGAGCATCTGATTCAGTTTTCTAAAAAATACAACATTAAGCTAATCTGCACGAACGATGTTCACTTTGTAGATGAAGAAAATGCGGAGGCACATGATCGTTTGATCTGCCTGAGTACGGGAAAAGACCTGGATGATCCCAACCGTATGCTCTATTCCAAACAGGAATGGATGAAGACACGGGAAGAGATGAATGAAATATTTAGTGATATTCCGGAAGCCCTTTCCAATACAGCTGAAATATGTGCCCAAGTGGAATTTTATTCCATCGACCATGATCCAATTCTCCCTAACTTTCCAAAACCGCCCGGGTTTGATAATGATGATGATTATCTTCGTTACCTTACTTACGAGGGATCAAAGAAGCGATGGGGAGAAATGAATGATGAGCAAAAAGAACGAGTAGAGTTTGAGCTTTCTACTATTAAGCACATGGGATTTCCTGGGTATTTCTTGATTGTGCAGGACTTTATTGCCGCTGCAAGGAGAATGGGAGTATCCGTTGGGCCGGGGCGTGGTTCGGCTGCGGGCTCTGCCGTAGCATATTGTCTGGGAATTACACAGATTGACCCGATTGAATATGATTTACTTTTTGAACGTTTCCTTAATCCTGACCGTATATCACTGCCGGATATTGATATTGATTTCGATGATGACGGTAGAGGAGAAGTACTTCGCTGGGTAACTGAGAAATATGGTCGCGAAAAAGTGGCTCATATTATTACATACGGCACTATGGCAACTAAGCTGGCTATCAAGGACGTGGCGCGTGTTCAAAAGTTATCCTTGACTGAATCGGACAAATTAACAAAATTAATTCCCGATCGATTACCGGAAGTGAACGGGAAGTCTCCTAAGATAAACCTAAAAAACTGTATTGCTGCAATACCGGAACTACAAGAAGCCTGCAATTCTTACGATCCTCTTATAAGGGATACGATGAAGTACGCCCAGATGCTAGAAGGAAATGTGAGAAACACTGGAGTGCATGCCTGTGGAACCATTATTTGCCGGGATGACATTACGGATTGGGTGCCGGTAAGTACGGCGGATGATAAAGAAACCGGAGAAAAAATGCTGGTCACTCAGTATGAAGGTTCTGTCATTGAAGACACGGGGTTGATCAAGATGGACTTCCTAGGACTGAAAACTTTATCTATTATTAAAGAAGCGATAGTGAATATCCGCTTACACCAGGGAATAGAACTGAACATAGATACCATTTCCACTAAGGATGAGGCTACCTATAAATTATATAGTGAAGGAAGAACCATCGGAACTTTCCAATTTGAATCGGCCGGAATGCAGAAATACTTAAAAGAACTGCAACCTACCACGTTCGAAGACCTTATTGCGATGAATGCGCTTTATCGGCCGGGACCAATGGATTACATCCCACAGTTTATTGACCGTAAGCATGGTCGTGAACCGATTGAATATGACATTCCTATCATGGAAAAGTATCTTTCGGATACTTATGGAATTACGGTTTATCAGGAACAGGTGATGCTTCTGTCCAGACTACTTGCCAACTTCACTCGTGGAGAGTCGGACGGATTACGAAAGGCGATGGGTAAAAAGCTGAAAGATAAGCTGGATCACTTGAAGCCTTTATTTATAGAAGGCGGACGAAAAAATGGTCATGAACCAAAGGTTCTGGAAAAGATCTGGGCGGACTGGGAAAAGTTTGCTTCTTATGCTTTCAACAAATCTCATGCAACTTGCTATTCCTGGATCGCTTACCAAACAGCTTACTTAAAAGCAAATTATCCCGCAGAATATATGGCTGCCGTGATGAGCCGTAACATCTCCAACATTGTGGAAATAACCAAACTGATGGATGAGTGCAAAGCGATGGGAATTTTAGTTTTAGGTCCGGACGTTAATGAAAGTAACCTGAAGTTCACGGTAAATAAAGAAGGTAATATCCGCTTTGGATTGGGAGCCATCAAAGGTGTGGGAGAAAATGCCGTGGCAGCAATCATTGAAGAAAGAGAAAAAAATGGTGCATTCAACGGTATTTTCGACTTTGTACAACGGGTCAATCTGAATGCTTGCAATAAAAAGAATCTGGAGAACTTGGCTTTGGCATCGGGACTCGATAATTTTCCTGAGCTCAAGCGGGAACAATATTTTGCCGCAAACTCTAAAGGGGAAACTTTCCTTGAAGTATTAGTCCGTTATGGGAACAAATTCCAACTAGACAAAGCCGCCGCTGTAAACTCTCTCTTTGGAGGAGAAAATATTATAGACATTGCAACGCCGGAAATTATTCCTGCACCTCGATGGTCTGATCTGGAACGTCTGAATAAAGAAAAAGAATTGATAGGGATCTACCTTTCTGCACATCCGCTAGATGAGTATTCCATCATCTTAAAAGACGTATGTAATACTCACATGTCCGATTTTAACGACAAGTCCGCACTGGCAAACCGGGATCTTACCTTTGGAGGAATTATTACCAACGTTCGTGAAGGCATGGGTAAAACGGGAAAACCATTCGCAATAGTTAAGATTGAAGATTTTTCCGGTTCAGGCGAACTGCCTTTCTTTGGGAAAGATTATACAGACTGGCGAAATTTCCTTTCAGTGGGAATGTTTCTTTTCATCAAAGGGAAATGTATGCCCCGACAATGGAACCCTGACCAACTAGATATAAAAGTGAACTCCATGGAATTATTGCAGGATGTGAAAGATAGCTTAATTGAAAAGCTAACCATCACTATACCACTCACGTCATTAAATCAGCAAGTAGTTACCGAGCTCTCTATTTTAAGCCAAGAAAGCCCGGGTAAAACAGAGCTTTTCTTTAAAATAATGGATCAAGAATTAAATATGTCCGTTGAATTAATGGCTCGATCGACAAAATTGTCCGTTGGAAAAAATATAATCAATTACATAATTGAACATCCGGAACTTGAATATCATATTAATTAATACTATATTTGCATCTCATATATCAAAACAATTAAAAAAAAACATAAGTTATGGCTTTAGCAATCACAGATAATAATTTTGAAGAATTACTTCAAAGTGGAAAACCCTTAGTAATAGATTTTTGGGCAACATGGTGTGGTCCTTGCAAGCAAATAGGACCTTTTATTGAAGAACTAGCCTCAGAATATGAAGGCAAAGTTACCGTAGGTAAATGTGACATTGAAGAAAACGATGATCTGGTAGGAAAATATGGAATCCGTAATATTCCGACCGTCTTGTTTATTAAAGACGGACAGATTGTTGATAAACAAGTAGGAGCAGCAGCTAAGAATATTTTTCAGACAAAAATAGACGCTCTGTTATAGATCACAGAACATTTTATAAAGACTCTCAAAATAAATTCAGATTATGAGCTTAGAAGATGATTTCTTATTGGAAGATGAAGACGACGAAAAGACCGTCGAATTCATTAAGAACTTTTTGCCGCAGGACTTAAAAAACAAGTTCTCTGACGACGAGCTCTATTATTTCCTAGATGTAATGGTGGATTATTATTCTACCAGCGGCTGCCTGGATGCACAACCTGATGCTGACGGATTTGTAAATATAGATCAAGACGAAATTGTGAATTACATTGTAGAGGAAGCAAAGAAGGATGAAATGGGAGACTTTGATCCCGCAGAAATTCTTTTTGTTGTTCAGGGAGAAATGGAATATGGTAATTCTTTAGGTCAGGTAGAATAACCGGACTTAACGGCACATATAAAAAAGCCTTGATGGGAAACTATCAAGGCTTTCTTTTTGTCTTTTTTATTCTTCAAGAGATATTCATTTCCAGTTGTACAAAAGATTGTTTTCTTCTGTACAAAAGAATAGATTTATTTGTACAGAAGAAAACAATCTTTTGTACAGTATATATATAAAAAATCTTTAGATAAGGAACAATGTGACTAAATAAGCTGACGAGACTTTATCTCTAAATATTTATTGATCACGTCTACCGATAGTTTATCGGGGGTGGTGAGCAGCGAGTAAACCGCATGCTGCTTCAAGGTAGAGACAACCAATCGTTTTTCAAAAGCAAACTTCTCGGCAATGGTCTGCTGATAATACTCTTCCGCGCTGTGGGGTTGCTTCGCTATAAAGGCATTCAGCTCGGCGTTTTCAAAAAACACCACTAAAACAACATGCTGGCGTGCCAACTGACGTAGGTAACTCAATTGACGTTCCATGCCGATAATGCTATCAAAATTGGTATAGATAATCAAGAAACTCCGTTTGCTTATATTTTTATTCAGGTGAATATACAGTGAAGAGTAGTCGCTCTCGCCAAAAGTAGTGGTTTGGTTATAGAGATTTTCAAGGATGAGTTGCATCTGTCCCTCTTTTCTGGAGGCAGGCACAAAAGAGCCAAACTGGCGTTCAAAGGTTACAATTCCCGCTTTATCATCTTTGTGGATGGCAATATAAGAAAGAACCAGCGAAGCATTGATGGCATAGTCCAACAGGGTCATGCCTTGGAAGGCCGATTGCATGATTCTCCCTTTGTCTATAACATTATATATATGTTGCGAGCGCTCATTCTGAAAGATATTCACCATTAATTGATGGCGGCGAGCGGTGGCTTTCCAGTTAATGGTGCGATAATCATCGCCTTTTACATATTCTTTTATCTGCTCAAACTCGGTGTGATGTCCTATTTGTCTCACTTTCTTAATTCCCATTTCAGTTAGATTGTTCGACATTGCCATCAACTCATATTTGTGCAGCAAAAGGTAAGAAGGGTAGACTTTAACGGTAGTGGGAGTTCCGCAATTGTATCGGCGGATAATCAAGCCCAAAGTGGTGCGGGCAAACAGGTGGATCAGTCCAAAATCATACTCTCCCCTCTTCACCGGGCAAAGGTTATATTCTATGGCTTTACTTTCATCGGCATCCAACGTGAGATGAAACTCCACATCCCTACGCTGAAAGACTACGGGAATCTCATCGATAATCTCCAAATAGACGGTAAACGGATAGTGATTTTCCGCATAGATCTTCACCAAATTTTCGTCTCCGTTAGAGAACCGTTCGGCACAAGAACGAAAACCCTCTATCGATTTTGTCCGATAGAGCTGCCATCCATCGTAAACAGTTGCTGCCAGAAAGACAAGCAAGCCTATTTGTGCCACAACGTATGCTATGGGGAACAAATAACCCGCGCCTAATAATAGGATAAGGAGGATGCAAATGATGTAAAACTTTTTAGTAAGAAACATAAGCGTTTATTTCGGAACTTCCACTTTATCAATCAATCGTCGCGTAACCTTGGCGGGAGAGTAACCTTCCATCTCGGCCTCAGCCGTCAGCAAAAGCCGATGCTGCAACACCGGAACGGCGACAAACTTAATATCTTCGGGCGTCACAAAATCGCGTCCTTGCAGCAAGGCAAAGGCTTTTGCGGCCTGAAGTAGCGCCACCGAAGCTCTTGGAGAGGCTCCCAAATAAACTGATTTGCTGGTGCGCGTTTCTTGAACAATCAAAGCTATGTAGCGAATCAGGGTGGCATCCACATAAACTTGCCCCACCAGTGACCGTAGCAAGAGCAATTCTTCTTTTTTGAGTACAGGCTTCACCTCGTGTAACTTCACAAAGTCTGCATGTTGGTGATGGCGTTCAAGTATGGCAATCTCTTCCTCTAACGAGGGATATTCAAGTATTATCTTCATAAGGAAGCGGTCCAACTGAGCTTCGGGAAGTTTATACGTACCTTCCTGCTCAATGGGATTCTGAGTGGCAAGAATCGTATAAAGTTCTCCCATGGGATACGTCTTTCCATCTATACTGATTTGCCGTTCTTCCATCACTTCAAAAAGGGCAGACTGAGTTTTTGCCGGTGATCGGTTAATCTCATCGACCAGAATCACATCCCCGAAAAGCGGTCCGCGATGAAAATCAAACGTATTGGTTTGCATGTTGAAAACCGTTGTTCCCAGCACATCAGATGGCATCAAGTCCGGAGTAAACTGGATACGTGAAAAATCCGCATCTATTAACTTAGCGATTAATTTAGCCAATAAAGTCTTTGCAACTCCTGGCACTCCTTCAATCAGCACATGTCCATTTGCAAGTATTGTAGTAAGAATTAAATCCACCGTTTTATCTTGTCCCACAATAACCTCTGCAATACACGCTTTCAGCTCACGGATTTTCTCCGAGAACTCCGTTAAATCTATTCTGCTCATAGTTTCTTCCATCATTTATCAGTTATAGGAGTTATTTATAATTTCATTCATACGGTCAATATACTCTTTCAAAGTCACCTCGTCTATAGGAACATCGGCCTTCAATCGTTCTAAATCTTTCAAGAGAAGGTAGATCTTTTCGGCTTCCATCCCTGTTTTATTAGAAATCCGCTGGCAAAGATCCATGGTTAATTCTTCTTCCTCAATATCAATATTGGTCTCTCTTTTCAGTGTCTGTGTAAAATAGATCTGTTTTTTACGCAGCAGTCCCAAGTGGCCTTTCTTTTGATAATACAGCGTTCCAATCAATTTTACAAAGTCCAGCGTGGCATTCACCGGAGGGTTTACTACCGGAATGATTCGTTGTTTTCTTTTGGCGGCGAAGCACATAAAGAGAATGATACAAAATAGGATAAGATAGATACTTCCTCTCAAAGGTGGCTGACTGAGGAAATAGCGAAGAGGCGATATTTCTTCCACTGATTTACTCCCATAAAGCTCACTGCGCACCAAAGGCATTCCTTTTAAATAAGAAAGCAGACTAAACAGGTATCGTGCATTTCCCTGATCCAACATTCCATAATTGGTAAAAAGCAAAGGAGTAGACACTAGGAAGAGCTCCCCCTTCCCTATTTTCTTACTAAAGGCTACAGGGAATTTATATTTGTTACGGGCAAGCACAGTAGTAGGCACACTATCCAACCAAGAATGTTTTCTTGGCTTTTTATCTTGCAAATTCGCTGGTTTGGGCTCCAAAGAATCAACGCCGGAGAAGTAATCCGAACACAACTGGGGATAAAAGCGGAAAGCCCTTTTAGAAAAAGCCGGATCACTAAGAAGCAGTCGTTCCCGAATCTGAGGCTGCCCCATCATTGATTTAAAGTTCGCCTCTTCAAAATAGCTATTGTGTGCATCAATCTTCAACGTGTCTATCAGAAAAGGTGAAAAGGTGGAGCCGACAAACATCATTTTATTACCTCTCCTCAAAAGAGTGAACATGGACTTTATCGCCAGTTTATCCATAAAAATATAATCGGCAACAATCAGAATCGCCTTGGGACGGCTCAGAGAATCTTCCGCCATCTGGTAAAGTGTCTCTTTGGAAACGGAATACGGATATTTCAAAGAAGTAGAAACCACATTATCAAACACAAAGCATCCAAAGGGTTGCCTGTCATTTTTGCTATAAGTTGGGGTCCAAACAAACTTCTTAGGAGCACTTTGTTCTACAGTAAACATAATTATCAGAAGAAGAATGATGAAAATAATAAATTTAAAATTTCCCTTCATCCGTTCCTCCTTTCCATATTATCTGTTGCAGACTTTTCACAGCCTCAAAGGTTTCTATTGTAGCATCAAAGTTTCCGTAGCGGACCATTAAAAAGCGATGAGTCAATTGACGGAACTCTTCTTTTACCTCTTTGCGTTTCATCTCGTAAAGATATTCCGTAGGTGTTTTATAAGTCTGCCAATCTATCAGTTTATTATCAGATAAGTATTTCAATGTCTGCAAGTAAACCAGCCGGATGGCCAGTTTATAATCTTTCCTCTCCACCGCATAGCCTATCTCATTGCTAAAGTGAATGCCATAAATAGTTTCTTCTTTCTCATTATACGTCCACTTCTTCTTTTCCCTATAAAACAGTTCCGGTCTCTTTCTATAGATAAAGAAGATGAGCAGCAAAATAAGAATGATAAATGCTACAATCAAGAAGGTCCCCGTGTATTTCTGTGCGAATTCATTGCCAAACAACCGCTCAAGAAATGCACTCATCCAATGTTTTAACCACTCAGACAAACTCGTTTCCTGATGAACCAGTTGCGAATTATAGTCATAGTTAGCATCAGCCTGATAGCGCGCAATCTTAATAGAATCGTAAGACAAAGTATCCGTACTGTACATCTGTTTAGTTATAGTTGTTCAAAGTTCTCAATATCACTATTGACAGAAACGGATTCTTTTGCTTCCAATACACTAAAATAATGGAATGCAACCCCTACAAACATAAATATACCCGAAAGGTAAGCACCAAATACCTGAACCGCAGCCAGTAAATAAGTCAGGAAGTCATAACCAATATTACTGGCTATCTCCGAATGAAGCCTTCCGGTAGAAAAAACAGACTTTATCATGACTGCAATATACCAAGGGAAATAAGTAATGGCTTGCATAATACCAGCAAGAATTGCCAGAATGACGAGCAACAAGAAAAGACTTCCCCACGTAGAGAAACCAAATCGGAACGATTGTTTCAAAGCATTGTTTGCACCGCTACCTTCTCCCAAAAGGTAAGCAGGGGAAATAAGTGATAAAGGAACCAGTAAGATTAACGATCCGGGAATGATAATTAAGAGTAAATAAGGAAAAAGCGAACCCAAAGAACCAACAACAAGAATGTATCCCAGCAATACAGCCAAAAGATAAAAGGCAAGAATAAAAGATCGTTTTAAGAAAGAAAGAAAAGCATTCTTATAATCAGCAAAAGCAAATGTTTCAAGTTGTTCATCGTTCCGGTATTTTTGCATCACGGTATATACAATCGCCGTCAACACACTTTGGCCGATAAAATAAAAAATCATCAGTAACACATAATTCATAATCACGGAAGGAGTAAGGAATCCCAAAGGATTTCCTGTCATTGCACCAGCCATTGCTCCACTCATCATATTAGTATAAAGGATGTTCATAAACACACCTTGTACAATAGACAATGGCAACAAGATGTATAAACACAGCTTAAAGAGGGATTTCCAGCTTTCTTTTAAAAAATCGAAGGTTGCCGTGAGATTCTCTCCAAAAGTTCTTTTCTGGTAGAAGTTAATTTTTTGATTCAGATCGTCCATAATTTAGTGTTTTAGGTAAATAGAGATAATAATAAAGAACAAAGATTAGTGAAAGCAGAATGATTCCCACTCGTAATAAATCGGGAAGATGAGTGTGACGGGTGATAAATGATTCGAGGAAACCTGCCACAACAAAGAGAGGAAGAGTGCCAATCACTATCTTTAGACCGCGTTTGGCTCCTCGTCTGAAGGCCACTATCCGGGAATAGGTACCAGGAAATAACCAGCCATTGCCTAAAGTGATTCCCGCAGCACCAGCCACAATAATGGCAGATATTTCCAAAGTACCATGCATCCAAATGGCTAACATAGACTCTCCCAATAATCCGTGCTGATAAAAGAATGCTTGAAAAGCTCCGAGCATCACTCCGTTCTTGAATAAAAAATAACCTGAGCCCAAGCTAGTAAATAATCCCATGACAAAAATGACCAATGACACCTGTATATTGTTTACGGTAATCCTTAAAAACATTGGAAGTTCCGATGAACCGTCATACACAGCCATGGGAACGCCTTTCTTTATGTTATTCAAAGTCATATCCATATATTCGTCTCCCAGAATAAGACGCGTAAATCCATCATCATTTATAGCCGAGACTGAACCAATAAATACACTCGCAATAAAAATAAGCAATGAATATAATAATTCTTTTTGCGAAGCTTTCATTACAAGAGGAATCTCTCTTATCCAAAAAGTTAGGATACGGGATTTCTTTTCTTTCTTATTTTTATAGATTGCATTGTGAAGTGCGGAAGCCAGATTATTAAGATAAATAGTGATGCGTGAGGTTGGATAATGACTCTGAGAGAATGATAAATCGGATGTAATATCAGTATACACATCTGCAAGACGATCGGGGTCAAGATCTTCAGCTTGCTCCACTGCTTTCTCCGTCTCTTTCCACTTTTCGATATTTTGTCTTATAAAGGATACTTCTTTCATCCGTTTTAATCCGATTCTTAAATAATAGCTTTTTATAAGAGGCAAAAGTAATTATAAATTATATATTTGCAACTTAATTAAAAAACTTTTTCTGACAACATGGCAAATACAACAATTATTACCGGACAATATATCCAAATCAACCAGATACCCGCAAGCATTGGTGAACGTATACTGGCCCGGCTGATAGATCTCGTTATAATTATCATTTATATAATTGCTTCTATCTACTTGCTCAACAAAGTAGCTTTCTTCAAAAAATTCGAAGGAATATCAATGTTCCTTTTTCTGTTTATAGTTTATCTACCGGCACTTTGTTACTCGTTACTATTCGAGGTTTTCAATCATGGACAATCCATCGGGAAAAAAATTATGAATACCCGGGTAGTTATGGCAGATGGTTCTACTCCCTCCTTGGGAGCCTATCTATTACGATGGTTACTCTATTTCATAGACTTTACTATTACCGGAGGAATAGGAGTAATTTTTATTTTACTGACTAAACATAGTCAACGGTTGGGCGATCTTGCCGCGGGAACCATGGTGATAAAGTTAAATGACTATCGAAAAATGCAGGTAAGTTTAGATGAATATGCATACTTGGAAGCCAATTATCACCCTATATTTCCTCAAGCAAGTGACTTATCTTTGGAACAAATAAATGTGATAGAAAAGACTCTTAATATAAATGGAGAAGAAAGATATAGCTGCATCACTCAATTAAGCAATAAAATCAAAGTTCTATTAGGAATTGATCCTTCAATGGATGATGAAAAGTTACTTCAAACACTGATCAAAGATTATCAGTATTATGCGTATGTAGATATCTAAACAGTAGTCCTAATTGGGGAAAATTAAAAGTCCGTCCCGGTCAAGGATCTTGGTGAGAAAAGAAATAATTCCCACCAACGAAAAAAGTCCTTGCCCAAAAAGAGGATGACTGAATGATGTTATAGCGTAATCAGTCGGCTACCATCTTTCTGCTCTTCAATAGTAACCTTTACACAATCCAAAGGCAAAAGTTCTTCTATTAATTCCGGCCATTCTATAAAACAGATAGCACCACAATAAAAATAATCTTCATACCCAAAATCGAACGCTTCTTCTATTTTATTGATTCGATAAAAATCAAAATGATAAATCAGTTCGCCACTTTCCGAACGATACTCATTGATGATGGAGAAAGTAGGAGAATTGATCACATCCGTTACTCCTAAATATTCACAAACTGCCTTGATAAAAGTAGTCTTCCCTGCTCCCATTTTACCATAGAAAGCAAAAACAGTATTGTCACCCATTGCTGTCACAAACTCATGGGCGGCATCCTGGATATTGTCTAAAGAATTAATTTTAATTTCCATATATAAATAGTCTGAATTATCGTTTTTTACTTTGCATTCCTATTAACGGGATAATCATTTCTTCCATTGAAATGCCACCATGCTGAAAAGTGTCCGTGTAATAAGAAGCATAATAATTATAATTATTTGGATAAGCAAAGAAGTCTCTTCCACCGGCAAAAATATAAGTAGTACTTACATTCGGACAAGGAAGCTGCGCCTTTAACGGTTCTTTTACTTCAAAAACCTGTTTAGGGTTATAGCTGAGATTTTTGCCCAACTTATAGCGTAAGTTTGAATTCGTGTTTCTGTCGCCAATCACTTTAATGGGATTATCTACCCGTATAGTTCCATGATCGGTGGTGATAATAATCTTATAATCACTCTCTGCCAAAGCTTTAAAAAGATCCTTTACCGAAGAATGTTTAAACCATGAGAGGGTGATAGAACGATAAGCCGCTTCGGTGGAAGCCAACTCACGCATCATCTTTGATTCCGTGCGGGCATGAGACATCATATCAATAAAGTTAAGTACCACTACATTCAGGTCATTGACTTTTAGCCGATTAAAGTTATTCACCAGACGTTCACCAGCAGCGGAATCATTGATTTTATGATAAGAGAACGTATTTTTACGACGATAACGGTCAAGGTGCGTTTGAATAAGCGGAGCTTCATTCAGATTCTTGCCTTCTTCTTCGTCCTCATCCACCCAAAGATCTGGAAACATTTCGGCTATCTTATTGGGCATTAATCCTGAGAAGATAGCATTTCTGGCATATTGTGTGGCAGTGGGAAGAATACTAAAATAAAGTTCTTCCTCAAAAGTAAATGAATCGGCCAGTTCATTGCTTAATACCCTCCACTGGTCATAGCGAAAATTATCTAGAACAATGAAAAATACTTTCTCACCGGCATCAAGTAGCGGGAAGATCTTTTTCTTAAACAAATCAGGACTCATCACCGGCCTTTTCTCTGGATTAGCAATCCAATCGAGATAATTCTTCTTGATAAACTTAATAAAGGTCGTATTTGCTTCAATCTTTTGCATGGCTAACATCTCTGTCATGCTGCTTTCCGAGCCCTCCAGTTCCAGCTCCCAAAACACTAGTCGCTTATATACTTCTGTCCAGTCAGAATAGGTAAAGGAGTCATTAATCTGCATTCCTATTTTCCCAAAATTTTGCTGGTATCCCGTATTCGCCACTTCCGTAAGAATCTCTTTTTGATGCAAGTTCTTCTTCAAGCTCAACAGTATTTGATTGGGGTTGACCGGTTTGATAAGATAATCCGCTATTTTAGAACCGATAGCCATATCCATTATATTTTCTTCTTCACTCTTGGTAATCATTACAACCGGAACAGTGGGACATATTTCTTTAATCAACGAAAGTGTTTCCAATCCGCTAAGTCCAGGCATATTCTCATCCAGGAAAATAAGATCATACGTAGTCTCTCTACAAAGATCCAAAGCATCCTGTCCGTTCGTAACCGTACTCACTTCATATCCTTTACTTTGCAGAAACATTACATGAGGTTTCAATAAATCTATTTCATCGTCCACCCAGAGTAATTGATCTTTCTTCATTTTTGGTTCTTTTGGTTATTTATTTTCTTCATCTTCATCGGGTACTTCCTTTTCTTCAAAAACAGGTTCATCCAGTGTGTAACCTTCCAACTGTAAATCGGGAATCTTGGCAAAATGTTTTTGATAGAATACCTGATAATCGTCAAAGCTATAATATTTTGAGAGTAATTCATAATTTTGCTGCGAAATAATCACTGCTCTCATTCCGCTCAACTTGCTTGCCATCTCTTTGTCTTTATAAAGCCGATGAAGATATTGATATGCCTCATCGAAGTTAGTGAACTCTTTAACCTGAAGCATTCCGATGCCATTATCCTTTACAAAGGAGAGATCAAAACTTCTCACAATAAAGTTTGAGAAGTTATAGCGAGCCATTTCATATAATAACAAATTCTCATTGACTTTTCCTTCCTCATAAGCCAGAATAAACAAATAAGGTGCACTTCTTTCGGCACTAAATTGAGGCATTGTAGTATCCGATGCAGCAACACCCTCTGCTAGTTCTATCTTCCTACGTTTCCAGATAGAGCCAAAGGAAAGACTTCCTTTCGCCAGAATCCGGCCATCCTGTACCCCTTTGATTATATTGGCTGCCAACTCAGTTATTTCGTTTTTCGGGTATTTATCCACAATTTCTTTTAATGCCACCATGAATTTCTTCTGATCTCCTGTTTGCAGTAAACCAATTGCATTGAGAAACATAAACTTAGGAATGTGCTGTCCCATTGCATACTTCTTTCCTGCATATTCATAATTCCGCATCACCTTTCCATAATCGCCCGCCTGAAAAGCAGCATAAGTATCCACGTACAACGAATCTTCCAAGTGCTTTCCGTGAGTCACATTATAGGCATAATCAGGATCTCCTATCGTAATAGCGTACTTACTTTTCGGGAATCCCGATAGTAACTTGTTCTTATAAAGCGTTGCCTCAGCCTCTTTTTTCCATCTGGAATTCATCAGATAAAGATTATAATACACCACATCCAAGGAAGCAAATTCAGGGAATTGAGTATAAAGACGCGTAAAAATCTTTTGTGCCAAAGGAAAATCTTCCAACTTATCCTTATATATTAATCCCATATTGAACAATCCGTCGGATAATATTTCATTGGATTCCTTCATCGCTGCTTCCGTAAGCGGTATCTGCCGCAAATAGAATTCAGGCCTTTTGGTATCCGTAATCACCGAATCCACTCGAAGAGAATCCGACATTTTACCAGACACATGAGAAGAATCCCCCTTCGCTTCAGTATTGTCATCGTATTTCGTTTCGGCAAAATCATTGTTAGAAATCACTGTCTTATTTATTCTCCGCCAGTTATCCTCCAATTTTCGTCGTCCCCACTTACTTTCGAAATCACTTTTTCCCTGAGTTACGAGCTGAGAATTATAAAAATACCAAGAGTTATCTCCTGAATTAACAATGGTCTGAGTCGTTGATTTCGTGTTTTTATTTAGTAACGGATTATTAGCCGCATCTTCCTCCCGTTTTTGCATCAGTGCCTGACGTTCAACTTCTTTACGGTCCGCTTCTTCCTTTCGCTTCACTTCCTGAATAATCCGGTCAACCACCGCTCGTCTTTCAGTGTCACTCAAAGATGCCAGATGTTGCAAACTATCTTGCAATTGCACATTGACCACATACGACACTAATTCATCCAAAACCTCCGAACGTTTATTTAATTGTTCATAGCTCGGAAATTCTTTATTGATAAGACCTATAGCCTCTTTATATGCCACTTGAGCATTCACATAATCCGTCTTGCTCCAGTAAAGATCGCCTAATTTAAGTAATAAAACACCCTTCTCCAAGCCACGTCGGGTACTTTCTTTTACTCCCCGTTTATACTGTTCTATCGTTTGCGTAGTATCCTTTAAGGACAAATAAACATTTCCCAAAGCATAATAAACCTGATCCAGATATTCTTTATTCTTACTACTATGAGCCATATTCCGTAATTTACTGATCGCTTTGCTGGCATTGGATGGTGGCACCACCTCCGTCTGTTTTATCCTCGCATTGAATTCCAGTTCGTAAGTCGGATTTTGCCCCGGTACTTTTCCATAAGCATCATAAGCTTTTGCATTGTCGCCCAATTCTTGATAGACCTGTCCCAAAAGATAGTACTCACGGGCTTTTTGTTTGTTTTGTTTTTCGTTCTTTATAATCGTCAGTAAATAAGGAACCGCCTCTTTATATCTTTTTTGGCGGAGCAAATAATTACCATAAGCAGCAGAATGTGCAGGGATCAGATTGTTAGGTAAACTGTCATTATTCACTTTAGCAAGTACATCCTCGGCATCATAAAACCAATCCATCTCGGTGTAGCAACGAGAAAGCCAGATTCTGGCATTAGCCATCACTTCAGGATTAGTGTCGTACAAACGGATAATATAGGAAAAAGTAGAAGCTGCCTCAAGGAACTGCCCCTTGTTAAACTGGGCTTTTCCCATCAACATCCAGGCGTTATGTAAAAAAGGATTATATTCTTTCTGGGCAAGCCAGCGTTTTTGTTTTGCCGTCTTCTTTCCCGGTTTGCGAACGGGCTTTTTCTTAATGGAATGTAACTTAATGGCTTTTTGAGACTTTTCTATTGCGCGGTCAAAGTCACTACTCCCAAGGCCAGCTGTTTTCTTATTCTCAATGGGATAAAGAGGTATCATCTCCAGATAGCTGTCTTTATTACCGGCTTCAATCGCCTGATTTCCTTTCTTAAAAGCTTCATTTCCATTAAAATAAACATTATATCGGGTAGTAAAAGCCTGATAAAAACGGGAACCGGCTGTATTCTTTTTCACAGAACAGCCTGTTATTACCATCAGCAATAGTAAACCTCCGGTGAGAGATATGCCTGTTTTTTTCAATCTACCTGTCAATTAATTTATTTCACTTACTAAATAAAACAGAACTTCTTCTTTTTTATTGTTTCTGCAAATGTATAAAAAAGCCACATCCCAGCTTACATATTGCGTAAATAATAATAGAGAAAAAAATAATTGATGCACCAGAAGGTACATTCAGAAAGTAAGAAATGAAAAGTCCACCCAGACAACCCAGATATCCGATGAAGATGGACAGCCATATAATCCATTTAAATTTGAAAGTAAACAGATTGGCCGTCATCTGAGGTAAGGTGAGCAAAGAGAGTACCAAGACGATGCCCACCATTCGCAAACAAAAAACAATGGTCAAAGCGATAAACATCATCAGCATATATTCAATGAATAATACCGGAAGTCCCTGCGAACGGGCAAACTCACGGTCAAAAGCCACATAAATAATAGGGTGAATAAAAAAGAAAAAGAAAATAATCAATGCCACAGATAAAGCGGCCAACATCACAATATCAGTTTGGGTGATCGTCAATATATTGCCAAAAAGAAAAGCAGAAAGATCGGGTGCAAAACCGGGCGAAAGAAAGGTGAAAATTATCCCCACTGCCATTCCAAAAGTCCAGAATACAGCGATGGCGGAATCTTCACGCATATCTTTCCGTTTACTGAGCCACTCCACTCCAAAGGCGGATAACACCGAAAAGATAGCGGCCGAAAGAATGGGTGGCATGCCTATGTAAAGTCCCAAACCAATTCCGCCAAAGGATGCATGAGTGATGCCGCCACTAATAAAAACCAGTCGACGGGTAACAATATAGGTTCCGATAATTCCACAAGCTATGCTGGCAAAAAAGCTTCCCAAAAGAGCATTTTGAAAGAATGTATATTGAAACAGATCCATAATCTATTAATTTAATCGTTTAGACCACTTGTTATATCCTATCTATTAACCTTTTATACAAGAAAAGCTAATATCCCAATATTTTAATTGCAATTCCCGCAAAGTTACAGATTAAATTGTAATTTTGCACACTCAACAGAGCGAAAAGCATGAACAATAACAAATACGGCACTTATAAATTCGGATTAACTACAGCCTCAGCCTTTGTCATAGCAAATATGATCGGCACAGGAGTCTTTACTTCTCTGGGATTTCAGCTACTGGGAACCACCAATCTGGTCTCTATTCTTATGCTTTGGTTACTGGGCGGTGTCATTGCTCTTTGCGGTGCATTAGTATACGGTGAGCTTGGTGCGGTAATGCCTCGTTCGGGAGGTGAATATCACTACTTACGGGAAATTTATCATCCAATGCTGGGATTCATGTCCGGATGGGCTTCTTTGATTGTGGGTTTTGCTGCTCCGGTGGCACTGGCTTGCATGGCTCTAAGTGCTTATCTTGCACGAGTATTCCCCGTGCTTAACCCCATGATGGTGGGACTCACAGTATTAACATTAGTAACCATTATTCATGCTTACGATGTAAAGATGGGAGGCGCGGTGCAACGCTTCTTTACTTTTTTTAAGATACTTGTGATTTTGGGATTTATTATCTGCGGGCTGGCGATGCCCGTAAAATACCAAAGCTTTTCCACCTCATTTTCAAACTTTTCGTGGGGAGATATTTTCTCTTCCGGCTTTGCCGTCTCACTGGTTTGGGTATATTATGCTTACTCAGGCTGGAACGCATCCGCCTACATGGCAAATGAAATTAAAAACCCGCAACGCACCATTCCACGCTCCCTCTTTATCAGCACACTGGTAGTAACGGTGCTTTATCTATTCCTCAATGCCGTTTTTTTACTTTCTACTCCCATCTCCCAGATGAGCGGACAATTGGAAGTAGGGCTCATTGCCGCACAAAATATATTTGGTCATACTTTGGGCAATATGATGGGCTTACTCATTGCCGTATTACTGATCTCAAGCATTAGTTCCATGGTGTTTCTCGGCCCCAGAGTGACTCAAGTAATGGGAGAAGATACGTATATTCTCCGCTTCTTATCCAAGAAATCCAGTCACGGCACACCATACGTTGCCATTTGGGCACAATTCTTTATCAGTGTTTTGCTAATCCTTACCGATTCCTTTGAGTTGGTAACCAAATATACAGGAATCACCCTATCCTTTTTTGCCCTAATGACAGTCATAGGCGTCTTTGTGCATCGCCGCCGTTTCCCAAACGCCGTCAGGCCCTATAAAACATGGGGATATCCTGTCACACCGATTATTTTCATTCTTCTAATAGTCTGGTCTATCATATATCTTGTCCGCGAAGATTTTATGCAGACTTTTATAGAAGGCAAACAGCCTGTTATGTGGATGAGCTTGATAAGTGCACTCACCCTTGCCACAGGTGCATTTCTTTATCAAGTGAACAGATGGGTAGTTAACAGACAAAAAAAAACTAAATAAACAATTACAGAATATGAACATCAAGTATACAATGCTTCTTGTTGCAGGGATGATTTTAGTGCTTTCTTCCTGCGGACAGAAAAAACAAAATGTAGAGAGAGACTCTAGTATTGAAGTGATTCAACGTGATTCTACAGTAAACGAAAACGGACCAAAGCTTGTGGGCGATCAAGAGTTAAACGACGCAGCCCGTTTCGTGGCTGGCATGTCGGTGGAAAACAAAGAAAGTAAGCTTTACGGACTCACACAGACCGACGAATGGAAGAAACATTGTAAAAACATGGATCAGATATGGAACTCCTTCCTGCAATCGGCTCCTAAAGTAATGGCTTTCTCACAAAGCGAACTGAGCGGAGTGAACAACCAGTGCAAAACTCTTTTCTATCCCTTTGGAGGTCCTGACTTTTTATTTCCTAACACGCTCTTTCCAGAGATGGATACCTATTTCCTCATCGGTCTGGAACAAGCTGGTACGGCAATCAAAGTGAAGCATCCCTCGGTAGCCACATACCAATTGTATCAGAATGCAGTGTCAGACATCTTAAATCTTAGCTTTTTCCGTACCAAAGATATGAAAGTGGAACTGTCTAATGACACCATTGATGGAGTTGTTCCCATTATCACTTTACTAATGGCCCGTTCCGAAAGAGAGATTGTGAGCATTGAACATAAAAGGCTCAATGAAGAAGGCCAGATTGTTGGCACAAATGATGACGGTACTCCAGTCAACAACCACAGCAAATTGGTGGAAATTAAATATTTCAAGCAAGGAACCCGCAAGTTGCAAACTCTTTACTACCTGTCTACCGACCTAAGCAATGGAGGACTATCCGGCAACAAACCATTAATGGCTTACATAGACAGATTTGATAAATCCACAACTGCTTGTTTTATTAAGTCCGCCTCATACCTTATGCACATGACTTATTTCTCCATCATCCGCAATGCCGTGTTGACCCATGTGTCCAGCATCCTGCAAGATGATTCCGGTATTTCATGGGTTTTTTACGACCAGTCAAAATGGAATATTCAACTCTACGGAGCATTTACCGGCCCCATCAGCATGTTTGCAGCCTATCCTCAGCCCGATTTGCAGGATGCTTACCAAACAATGGAGCCCAAACCAATTAACTTCCGTATGGGATACGCCCGACAATCCAATTTACAGCTAAGTAGTTTGAAGAAACAAAAAGAAGATTAAAGCATTCTTTCCATAAGGAGCACAGAAGGGAATGTGATAGAAAGAATAATTGATTAACGTGAATATAGTTATGCATGGCGCACAATTAAAAAGGGCTGAACTCGTAAAAGTTCAGCCCTTATTTTTAGCTATTGAAATAAAGTTTACCGAATACTACTATTAAAAAATATCCTACTTAAGTTCTTTCTATTTCAAATTGGTAAATAACTAAATCAATAACCGCTATTCTGCCAAAATCCTTCACCCTCTACTTTAGAGAAATTAGTTACAGCATCAATCTGAGCTTGAGGTATTGGACGAAGATAATGGATGTCTTTGATCTGCCCTGAAGCTTGTGCGTTATATTTCTTCACACGGTCAACCAGTGTGTGAGTGCGTTTCAAATCAAACCAGCGTTGTTGCTCACCACAAAGTTCAATAGCACGTTCTCCAAGAACCGTTTCAAGAGTAGCAGTACCACTTAAAGCATTGTCGGTGCCCGCAATAGCGCGAACCTGCCGAAGTGCATTGATCGTTGCCATGGCAGTCGTTCCGCTTTCTGTATTAAGCTGGCACTCCGCCTTGATCAAATACATCTCGGCCAAACGGATAACGATAGCGTCACGACCTGAAATATCCCATGTTGGATAATTGGGATCATATACATTATCCAAGAATTTCTTGATTCCAGGGAATGAACACCACCCGGCAATCTTATATGAATTATAACGAGTGTCACCATATACATCCGACTTACTCTTTGCCGCTTCAGTTGGAAGCGCAGTTGCAGGATCTGAAGATGAATACACAGGAATATCCCCACCACTCATAAACTGAATACGGTAACGGTTCTTAGCCCATGCCTGCATCGCTTTTCCTTCAGCTGAATTTCCATCCAAGTGGCAATAATAAATTGCAGTATCTTTCATAGCCGTATATTTCTTTGAACTGCCCTCTAATCCTGGAGCAATGGTATAGGCATCAAGCAATGTAGCCTCTGTACGCTGATCGGTTGCCCGGTGCTCTTCAAGAAGATTCCATAAATAAAGTGATGGCAAGTAACGAGTGAAGCCACGTCCATAAGGAGAATATTTAGCAGACACGTCTACAGATAGTCCTGTAACAGTATTCGTTACAGCATGAGTAGATGTAGCAGCCAGTACACGAACAAAAACTTCCTTTCCATCACCCCCTAAATCACTGGCACCATTATTCCACATAGAATTAAACATCAGCAACATAGCGCTACCACCACGCGTATAACCTGTACGAGTAATCAAGGAATTGTATTCCATTTGGTCACCACCAGAATCTGTTTTATAACGATAAGGAATACAGTTTACAGTAGTTGTAATTTCCGGAGAATAAGCAACACCCCAGATAGCTTCTTTATTGACAGTGATATCTTCATTATTCATAGACCAAGTATCTTCATATTTGCTATAGAAAGAAGCAATGCCACTACCAATAACAGCCTCAGCCTCAGCTTGAGCCAATGCATAAAGGTCCTTGCCTAAATAATTAGAATTAGTAGTAATACTATTTTTACCTAACCATGATGCAGCATAAAGCAACACACGAGATTTCAAAGCACGGGCAGACCAATAATTCGCACGTCCGGCAGTCTTGATTTTATAACCAGCCTCTTCAAATGCAGCAATAGAGTTATCCAGATCAGACAGAATATTACTATATACTACTTCTTCCGAAACACGGGCAGGATCTGTTACAATGGTAGAAATAGGCTCGCTGTTATAAGGTATAGGCCCCCAAACATTCACCATGTGCAGATAGTAAAAAGCACGCATGAAATAAGCCTCTCCCATATACTGACTACGTATAGTTTCACTAATCACTGAGTTTTGAGGTACATAATAAAGTGCATTGTTACATACATCAACCGCACTATAGAACAGCTCCCAATAATGATCTAAAGATGCATTATCACTAGTATTGCTATCTAAACTTTCGGCAGAAAGGTTATATGAATTAAGAGATTTCTGTTTATTGTCATAGCCGTAACAAAACAGATCGGTACCCATTTCTGACAAACCAAGTCCCGCCTCTTTTCCATACCAACCACGGGCAAAGCTATAGCATGAAGACACTAGACCTTTAACGCCTGAAGAGGTAGCATAGGTAAGATCGGCTGTCTCACCTGCCTTATTATCTTCCTCAAGGAAATCAGAGCAAGATGATATACCCAGCATAAGTGCTGAAGCAGCTAATAGAATATATAATTTCTTTTTCATGATAGTCATTTATTTAAAATTGAACATTAATACCAACAACAACCTGTTTTGACAATGGGAAACTGATATCACCACCACGTTCCGAGTCGTAATTGTCGATACTGCTAAATGAGAAGAAGTTCTTCAATGAGCCATACAGTTTAACCTTTTGAATACCTGCTTTAGAAATCAACTTGCCAGGGAAACTGTAAGCAAGAGTAATATCTTTAATCTTTAGATAATCAGCTTTCTCGTATTTCAAAGAAGTAGCATAAGTTGAGTAGATAGTACTGGCAGCACCCGGACTTGGAAATTTAGCATTGGTATTAGTAGGAGTCCAATAATCTAAATCTCCCCAATTGGCAGATTCATAATTCAATTGAGAATTCATATCATAAGAAAGATAGCCACCCAAACGAGCATAAAGCAATACTGACAAAGAAAAGTTTTTATAGGTAAAGGTGTTGTTCATACCCAAAACGTGTTTAGGAGAACGTCTGTATACACGTTTGTCATTATCATCCAACTTACCATCGTCATTACGATCGATAAGTTTCATTGTTCCAGGAACGCCATAAGCTGACAAATAGCCTAACTCCTCTCCAGGATGACGTGCTGCCCATTCGGTTTTGTAAGTTTCAAATTCACCTACATTCCAGCAACCGTCTGTTTCATAGTCATAGTAGATAGAAACCGGCTGATCAACAATCTGCCCTGTTACGCCACTAATATTTCTTTCAACACCATCAGACAATTTAGTTACCTTATCAGTTGATGTTGCATAAGACCAGTTTACATCCCAAGAGAAATTGTTGGTCTTTACAATCAATGTATTCAAAGCAACTTCAAGACCACTGCCTTCTGTTTCACCAATATTAGCCAAAACACTAGGGTATACAGAAGAAGCAGGAGCACCCTTGTAATATAACAAATCGTGTGTTTTACTGATATAGTAGTCTATACTACCAGATATGCGATTATTAAGGAAACCAAAATCAAGGCCAAGATCGAATGCAGAAGTTGTCTCCCAAGTTAAATCGCTATTACCCATTGTGCTGGGAATCTTACCAGCGATACTTTCACTACCTAAATAATAATAAACATTATCGCCACTCAATGAAGTCAAGGTACTATAAGGATCAATCGCGGCATTACCTGAAAGCCCCCATGAAGCACGTAACTTCAAACTTGACAACCAGCCTTTTGAACTTTCCATAAAAGCTTCATCGCTAACTCTCCAAGCACCCGCTACTGATGGAAAGTATCCCCATTTGTGTCCTTTGGCTAAAGCAGAAGAACCATCGGCACGAACAGAAGCTGTCAACAAATACTTCTCATCGTATTTATAGTTCAAACGGCCAAAGAATGACAACATAGACTGCTTAGTATAAGCACTCGTTGTAGTAGACGAAGTTATCTTAGATAAGTCATAGTATCCACTTTGATAATAGTGCTCACTACCACAATCTCCAGAAGTAATGCTTTCCTCGTAAACACTCTGATTCATACTATGGCCCAACAAACCTGAAAGGTCATGTTTGGATCCCCCAAAAGTAGTGTTATAGTTCAATGTGTTTTCCCAAGTAAAACCTGTTGTATTTGTATACTCTGATGAAATATAGCCAGAACCATTCTGATAACGAGCAACACTCTGATAGTCTTGATACACGCCCGTACGAACATTTTTACGGTCGACCGCGAACATTGATTTAAAGGATAAATTCTTTAAAGGAGTAGCTTCCAAGTATGTATTACCAAAGAAGCGGGTTGTCTCTATATTTTTCTGATAAGCACCATCAACCTCATCAAGCAATGGGTTGCAATGTGCAGCATAACGTGGATTAGGAGTTGCTATGAGCGTGCCATCCTTAGTATAAGCATGAGTGATGGTAGTCATCTTCATTGCTTGTGAAAATACGCTGGCTTGCCTGGCATCATGACTCTTATATGTATATAGTAAATTAGTGCCCACTTTAAATAGCTTGCTAATCCTATGGTCTACAATTGCTTTTACATTGTAACGATCCAATTCGTCATTTTTCAGTAACCCCTCTTCGTACATAGTACCCAGAGAAAGATTGAAGTTTGTTTTTTCGTTACCCCCCGAGACAGATACTTCATAGTTTTGAGTCAAACCATTCTGAAGAATCAGGTCTGCCCAGTCGGTATATGAACCATCTTGATAGATCTCATATTCAGTAAAATCCTCCAAACTTTCTGTCAATACATTTTCAGGAGTTAAGGCGCTTGTACCCCAGTTGCCAGAAGCCACATCTGCTTGATAATTTGCTTTATCAATCAAACGTTGAACCTCTTTTCTTCCATACATAACTTGTGGAACATTTGTTGGGCTGTTTGAAGATACATAGGCATTTAAGTTTACCTGAGTTTTGCCAGCTTTACCACGTTTTGTGGTAATAATAATAACACCGTTCGCGCCTTTAGTACCATAGATAGCAGTAGAAGAAGCATCTTTTAAAACTTCCATAGACTCAATATCCGACGCGCTAATATCAAGAGTAGAACCATATTCTACACCATCCACTAAAATTAACGGACTGTTGGATGCAGAGATAGAACGGTTACCACGAAGAGTCATCGATACACCAGCACCGGATTGACCGTCAGACTGTTGGATGTCCAATCCTGGTACCTTCGCCTGCATAGCTTGGATAGCATTGCTAGAAGAAACCTTTGCAATTTCGTCAGCCTTTACCGATGCCACAGCACCTGTTAAATCACGTTTTTTCACGGTACCATAACCAATAACAACAACCTCATCAAGATTTTTAGCATCTTCTGCCAGTTTTACATTGATTTTAGTCTGATTACCTACAGCTACAGTCTGTGTTAAGTAGCCAAGAAAAGAGAATCGTAGCCTTCCGTTTGTTGGCACAGAAAGCGAATAGCGTCCATCTATATCTGTAATAGTCCCCCTTGAGGCATCTACTACAGTTACATTTACTCCAATTAACGGGTCATTGTTTGCATCTGTAACAATACCTGTAACCAAATGGCCCTGTGCAAAAGAAGATAGGCAGAATATACTCAAGAAAAGAGTTATAATTGCCATTCTAGTCAGTGTTTTTCGACTCATAAGATCTGTGTTTTTTATAATTATTTAAAGTATAAAGGTTTATTAAGACCGTTATCGAACACAAATATATAATTTTAGATAAAAGAGCATGTAGATATTTTGATTATTTATGTGGAAATATTAATATATTACATTTTATATTATAAGTAACAAATCGTCAATCCAGATGTCATAAACTTATTATAGATTATTTCTCTGATTTATAAATCATTTAGATGCTAACTTAATAATTATCAATTAATATAAAGATACAGAGTCTACCGAATACTTAAAAAAAGGCCATCAACAATCATTTCTTTTAATATGATTGTTATTTACAACTAGTTTTTTACATAACTGACTAATTCTGAACATCTATGAACGAAACAAATAAAAGTTCTTCAAAATTGCCTTTGAATAAATAAAATTTGTTCATTGGGGATTAAAGAATGCCTTTCGTTTAGTAGAAAGAATCCGGTTTATTTTATTAAAAGACCTACTCTATTCATATATATAGTGTACACTTAATTATTAATAGGTGTACACTATTTTTATATAAACCCTACTTTTATTATTGAATGTTTCAATAATAAAGAGCTTAAATATTCTGTTGAAAGAGCCTATACAAAAGGATAAACAAGAAAACTGTTGCAGGATTTCAAAAAATAAGTTACTTTTGCTCAGCAGAAACTGAACAAAAAACAATAAACCATAAAAGCAAACAAGATGATAGACGTAAACAGTTGCATTAACGAAGCACAAGATAAAATGGAAATGGCCATTATGTATCTTGATGAATCATTGGCACACATCCGTGCCGGAAAAGCAAACACACGAATTCTCGACGGTATCCGCGTGGATTCTTATGGAAGTATGGTCCCTATCAGTAACGTCGCTGCAATTACTACACCAGACGCAAAAAGTATTGTAATTAAGCCTTGGGATAAGAACATGTTTAAAGTAATTGAGAAAGCAATTATTGATTCAGAAGTAGGCATAATGCCGGAGAACAATGGAGAAGTCATCCGCCTTGGTATTCCGCCACTTACAGAAGAACGACGCAGAACATTGGCTAAGCAGTGTAGCAAAGAAAGTGAAACCGGAAAGATCAGTGTCCGAAATGCCCGCAGAGATTCGATTGACCAACTGAAAAAAGCACAAAAAGACGGTCTGACCGAAGATGAGGTAAAGGATGCCGAAGCTCGCCTTCAAAAAGTTCACGACAAATTTATTAAGAAGATAGACGAAATGATCGCTGCAAAAGAAAAAGAAATAATGACGGTATAAAGAAGTATTTCGGGAGGTTGAAAGTACCAAAAATCAATCTCCTGAAACTTTTAAGACCTAAAATAAACCCCAAAAAGAAGTGCGCGGATTAGTTATAAAAAACACAGGAAGTTGGTATCAGGTAAAAACGAAAGATAACCGATTGGTGGAGTGTAAGATTAAAGGAACTTTCCGGCTTAAGGGAATCAGAAGCACCAACCCTATTGCCGTGGGTGATAATGTGAAGATCATCATTAATCAGGAAGGGACGGGCCTTATCAGTGAAATAGATGACCGGAAGAACTATATTGTCCGTCGGTCGTCCAATCTTTCCAAGCAATCCCATATTCTTGCGGCGAACCTTGATCAATGTTTAGTGGTGGTTACCATCAATTATCCCGAAACATCGACCATCTTTATTGATCGTTTTCTCGCTTCTGCCGAGGCATACCGAGTCCCTGTGAAGCTTCTTTTCAACAAGATAGACGCCTATAACGAAGATGAGCTGCGCTATCTCGAAGCATTAATCACGCTCTATACACAAATAGGCTATCCCTGCCTAAAAATATCCGCCAAGAACGGTAACGGACTGGAAGAGGTAAAGAAAGTTCTGGAAGGAAAGATTACCCTGTTTTCAGGACATTCCGGTGTAGGAAAATCCACCTTGATCAATGCCATTCTGCCCAATCAGACAATTAAGACCGCAGAAATCTCCTCCTATCACAATAAAGGAATGCACACCACCACTTTCTCGGAAATGTTTCCCGTTCCGGGAGATGGATATATCATTGATACTCCCGGGATAAAAGGTTTTGGAACTTTCGATATGGAGGATGGAGAGGTGAGCCATTACTTTAAAGAGATCTTTGCCATGTCAGCCAATTGCAAATATAACAACTGCACTCACCGTCACGAACCCGGTTGTGCTGTCCGCACAGCGGTGGAAAGTCACCTTATCAGCGAATCACGCTACACTTCTTATCTTAATATTCTGGAAGATAAAGAAGAAGGGAAATATCGGGCAGCGTACTAAAGTAGCAAATAGAGGATTTAAGAATGCTTTAAAAGTCTGTGTGTACTTTGTATTTTTTCTATATGCTCAGGACTGACCTCTGCTTCTTTTGCATAACTCGCCCATTGAGATACGACCTCTACAATATTGTCTATAATTTCTTTGGGGAACTTAATTCCCATATTATTAGCAACTGCCAACAAATCGGAATATTCAAAATTGTCCCGTTTATTGTTTAGCGACATTTGGTGCTGACTAGTCCATTTTCCCGAAGCCGAATAGGAATAAGAAAGGTCGTAAGCAGGAGCAAGTTCCCACTCCCCTGACTTTTTCATTATAAAAGAATGATTTTTAGTATGATCGTCATGATTACGGGCTATAACATTAAAAACCATGCGTCGATACATTTGTTCCATGCTATTATAAGGTAAACCCAAACGCCTCATTACCTGAAATGCCTGTTCATAAGAATATCTACCATCACGATCATAATGAGCCAAAGCACAAAGTGTTTGTGTATGGAGTTTATCTCCATTGTCCATGCGGTCAAACCGTTTAGTCATAAAGTGTGCGTATCCCTTTTCTCTTAGTAACTTGCACTCCATCATATCTATCCCACAATCCAAGGCCATTTTATAATATGAATATTCTATTTTTCCTATACCCAAAGGATTATCGCTTAACTTCTTATCCTCCACCCCGTCAAATTTCAATAACCAGTAGGTAAAGCCCTTCGGTGCCTTGACCTGACCAGAGCGAATCTCATTTGTTTTTTCATTCAATGCAATAATAGCTTTAGGCTTTGCTCCTCCTGCAGATGTTCCTACCTTTAAAATATCTTTTATCGATTTATCTTCTTTTTTGAGATTTGCCTGAAAAGTGGCTCTTTCATTTAAAACTGTCCGTGCTAATTCTGCCAACTGATCTATTTCAATAGCGGAAGATTCGTCCAGACGATTATCGTGATTGGACGGTTGATACTCCAAAGCTCCCATTGCTCGCTTCCCAACATAACACAATCTGTCAATAGGCGTAAACTCTACAGAGTTCATTCCACGGCTTGCAAACCACTCGTCAATAATCCTATTACCATAATCATCGGGCAAAGAATCTGCCAACATACCAGGTAAACCTTTGAATGTTTTCCCTCTATTAGAAATAAATTGGAAAATTCTATCCCCTCTTCGAATGTCCTCCAGAGGCATAGTTAACGGGGCAATATCCAAATCCATTTTTGCAAAGGAATCATAGAACTCAAATATCCCAATTTCTTTATCTTTGTCCCATACCATGGCTCCTACTTTTTCATTCCAAAGACTTACTTCGATGATTGTATCCATTTATTGCCTTTTTTTTGTGTCTACTTTATTTTTGGAAACTCTCTGCTTTGACTTTCCTTTCAGTTTCATTAGTTCAACGGGACTTATCGGAGGTTCGGGAATTAATGTTTCAATATTATCAAGAAGTCTGAGAGTTCTCATCACAGTGATTAAAATCGAAAATGAAACAGACCGCCCACTCTCTATCTTATGTACAGAAAGAGAACTGACGCCCGACTTATCCGCAATTTCCTTTTGCGTATAATTCTTGCGGAGCCTGTATTCTTTCAGTCGTTTCCCCAATTCTATTATAATTGCGGGATCACTCATGCCATACCAATCCATAAATTCTATATTTTATTGTGGCAAATATAGCAAATTTAATTTAATCAAATGCATATATTAATAATATTAAGTAGCATTAATATATGCATTTGATTAAATTAATAAAATAATACCCCAACATTCTTATTCAAGATTGCCGGGGCATTTACATCTATAATTCTTGTAATTATTTACAGCTCACACAAATTGGTTTGATTTGCTTAAAGAAATCATTGCCTTTATTGTCAACCAGAATGAATGCAGGGAAATTTTCCACTTCAATCTTCCAGATCGCTTCCATACCCAGCTCAGGGTATTCAAGACATTCTACTTTCTTAATATTGTTTTGTGCCAGAATAGCAGCCGGTCCACCTATACTGCCCAAGTAGAATCCACCATGCTTTTTGCAGGCATCAGTTACTTGCTGACTGCGGTTTCCTTTGGCAATCATCACCATACTTCCACCATTCTCCTGAAACAGGTCAACATAAGAATCCATTCGCCCGGCAGTTGTGGGGCCAAAGGAACCTGAAGGCATTCCCGCGGGAGTCTTTGCCGGTCCTGCATAATAGATAGGATGATCCTTTACATACTGAGGAAGTCCTAAACCTGCGTCAATCCGTTCTTTCAGTTTAGCATGAGCAATGTCACGACCCACAACAATTGTTCCACTCAAAGATAAACGAGTAGAGACAGGATACTTGGTCAGTTCCTTTAAGATATCCGCCATTGGTTGATTCAGGTTAATTTTCACTGCATCACCTTCGCCTTGATTACGTAGTTCTTCGGGAATATATTTGCCGGGATTATCTTCCAATTTTTCAATCCAGATTCCGTCTTTGTTAATCTTCGCCTTGATATTTCTATCTGCAGAGCAGGAAACTCCCATACCTACAGGACAAGAAGCACCGTGGCGAGGCATACGGATAATACGGACATCATGAGCAAAATATTTACCACCAAACTGAGCGCCTAAGCCCATGCGTTGTGCTTCGAGAAGAACTTCTTTTTCCAGTTCTATATCACGGAAAGCCTGTCCGCCCTCGTTACCGGAAGTAGGAAGGGTATCGTAATATTTGGCAGAAGCCAGTTTTACGGTTTTCAAATTAGCTTCCGCAGAAGTTCCGCCAATGCAAAAAGCTATGTGATAAGGAGGACAAGCAGCTGTACCCAGCGTTTTCATCTTTTCGGCCAAAAACGGAACCAATGTAGCTGGATTCAACAAGGCTTTGGTTTCTTGATATAAATAAGTTTTGTTAGCAGAGCCACCTCCTTTGGAGATGCAAAGAAATTTATACTCAGCTCCCTGAATAGCATAAAGATCAATTTGCGCGGGAAGGTTACATCCGGTATTGATTTCTTTGTACATATCTAAAGGAACATTTTGCGAATAGCGAAGATTTTCTTCTGTATAAGTCTTATAAACTCCCTTTGAAAGGGCCTCTTCATCGCAACCGTCAGTCCATACTTGCTGACCTTTTTTGCCGACAATAATTGCAGTACCGGTATCCTGACAGAAAGGAAGTTTTCCTTTAACCGATACTTCCGCATTGCGAAGGAAAGTCAAAGCCACATACTTGTCGTTTTCACTCGCTTCTGGATCAGAAAGGATCTTAGCCACTTGTTTTTGATGTTCGGGACGAAGCATGAAGGCCACATCACGGAAAGCCGCATTAGCCATCATCGTTAATCCTTCCGCATCCACTTTAAGGATTTCTTTACCTTCAAATTCGCTTACGGACACATGCTCTTTGGTGAGCAAATAATACTCAGTCTCATCTTTTCCTAGTGGGAACGGAGCCTGATACTTGAACGGAGGTGTTGCCATATCTTCTATATTTAAGTAAAATTCGTGACGCAAAGATACTAAAAATCTCTCCGTCGGAATTTGATTAAAGGATAATTCTTCTTAACTATCCTGAAAGAAAGAAATTACAAATTGGTAAAAGCGAACAATTTCAGGCCAGTTGACCGATTCTATTGATCAATTCATCACCCAAAACAGACTTCTCATCAATATGCTTCAACACAGCTGTAACAAAAGGATTGCTTTCAAAGTCACCGCGCACTTGCTCAAAGTCCTGCTGCATCTCTTCACGACTGCCATCAGCTCCGAAACCCGTCATGGCCGACAAAGAAAACTCTTTCTTTGCATCAGCATACGCCATCTTGTCAAGTCCTATCACTGCTTCCTTCCACATATTTACAATACGAATAATGTCCATTGCCGTGATCTCATCGGGATTGAGCCCGTAAAACTCCTGTATTTTGTTATAAGCCCATGTCCATTCATACGTATAATAGTTCTGATGCATCACCGCAAAGTTGGCGTTGATGTCTTTCAATCGATTAATGCTTCCATTCTCTATACCATCCAACAGATTATCCACCTCACTTTTAGGAACAATCAACCCTGAAACATCTACCCACTCTCCTTTTCCTATTTCCGTATCAGGCTTCAGACGGGCACGGATCTCTCCGCAATTCTGAAAGTTAATGCCTTCCAAACGCTTGATGATTGAGTTACCTAGAAACTTATGAATAGCAATCTCATAATATCTGATTCCGCTATTCAGAGAGCTGTTCTTTATCTTTGCGCTTTGAAAAGAATAGATTTCAGACGTTTCGCCGGACACGCGCTTGAGCTCTTTCAGGATTTCACGTCCCTTGAACATTTTTTGAATCGTATATGGACTAAGCAGGTTATAATTGATATAATCGAGCATGTTGGGATCTTTCCGCTTATCACGTTTCGGCCATTTCTGAGCATCACGAATGGTTCCCACACTCCGAAGGTTCACGCCGGGGACTAAATAAGTAGTGTTTCCTTGTTCTATCAGATAAGAAAAAGGTAGATTGGAAGTATCCGCATGATTCACGTGTCGTCCCATGACTAAAGAAAAAGCTCCTACCCTTGCCGGCCAAAGAATATATGAATCCGAGGTGGTCTTCGCGCCACGCTCCAGTGTTCCCTGATGGATAGGGCCCAACTTATACATGTGATTACTCTGATTGGAACCGGAACCTGCGTTCATAAACGAAAACATACCTGCAATTAGTAAGGTGGATTTATGATGAGTCACTGTGAAAGGACCTGCAAAGATGGCACATGCTTCACCGTTCTCTCCCTGGCAATTGCTAAAGAACAAAGAATCAGAAGCAGAATAGTTGTGCCCCAGTTGGCAAGCCTGCCCCACAAAACAACGGGCAAGCATTGCCCCATCATCCACACGAGAGCCGGAAGAAATAATAAAATCCTCACAAATAACACCATAGCCCACATGCACAGGTGCTTCTTTATTGCTATTTACACTACCATTTTCCAAGCGACAAGCTCCTTCTATATGGCAAAAATCACCAACACGAAGATTCTTTATTGATCCTGTGTTGACTATCATTACGTTAGAGCCAATGCTACCAACATCCGAAGCATGTTTATTTGAATAGAAATCAGTAATCGCTTTCATACGGTTAATCAGTTCCGGGCGATGACGATAAAGAGCTAATATATAGGCCTGATGAGCAGATAGTTTATCATTTATCAATACCTCACGACCACCCGTCTCATTTAAAACAGCAACTTCGACTCCATTTCCAAAAGTAGTGCGTCCGTCAACCAGAATAATATCCACATTTTCAATGAACGTATGATCGCCAATCTCATAATTAGCAATATAATTCTGAATATTTTCAATGCAGCAGCTATCCCCGATAGTGACATTATGAAGCGTTACATGCCTTAGTCCGGCATGTTTTCTTATTCCGCCGGCTAAAATAAATTCCCCCTCAAAAGAGCCTAACTTCACTATCCCCGAAAAACGGGTATGGTACACGTAATCGGTTTCAAAATTTTCGGATACAAGTACATTAGTCCAATCATCAGCCAAGCAAGACTGACTCTTTAATCGAAAAGTTTCATCTTCGGTAAGTAAACGATACGTTCTCATGCTTTCTATTCTGCTTTAT
The DNA here is from genome assembly GCA_015654535.1 of Bacteroidales bacterium. Taxonomy (GTDB): domain Bacteria; phylum Bacteroidota; class Bacteroidia; order Bacteroidales; family Bacteroidaceae; genus Bacteroides. The sequence goes on along the minus strand of JAATGU010000054.1, from coordinate 12,545 downwards.
TTATTAGTTTATATCCCCATCTTCATCATAAACCTGAAAAAGAAAATCATTATAAGGGAAACGTTGCACATGCAGTTCTTTCACCCTATCGTATAAAAGCACTTTCAGTTCTTCTATATTCTCTTTTTCACGAGCAGAGATAAAGATACAATTATCATTTAGTTTAGCCATCCATGTCTTCTTCAATTCATTGAGTGTCGTATTTTCCTTTGTGAGTGGAGTAAGATCATCCGCTTCCTTTTCCACATATGTATAAGCATCAATCTTATTAAAAACAAGAATGCAAGGTTTGCCACCTCCGCCAATATCATTCAAGGTATTTTCCACCACCGCGATTTGTTCTTCAAATCCAACGTGAGAAATATCCACCACATGCAATAATAAGTCCGCTTCCCGCACCTCGTCCAAGGTCGATTTAAAGGACTCTACCAAGTCAGTAGGCAATTTGCGGATAAAGCCAACAGTATCTGTCAATAAGAAAGGAAGATTATTGATCACCATCTTTCTCACCGTAGTATCCAGCGTTGCAAAAAGTTTATCCTCTGCAAATACTTCACTCTTGGTCAGCAGATTCATTAAAGTAGATTTGCCTACATTTGTATATCCCACCAATGCGACACGAATCATTCCTCCACGGTTTTTCCGCTGAGTAGCTTTCTGTTTATCTATATCACTCAATTGCTCCTTGAGCAAGGCCATGCGATTTAAAATAATTCGTCGGTCAGTTTCCAACTGTGTTTCACCAGGTCCACGCATCCCCACACCACCGCGCTGACGTTCCAAGTGCGTCCAAAGACGAGTCAGTCGTGGCAACATATATTTATATTGGGCAAGCTCCACCTGAGTTTTAGAGTTTGCACTCTCAGCCCTTTTGGCAAAGATATCAAGAATAAGCGAAGTCCTGTCCAGAATCATCACTTGCAGTTCAGCTTCAATATTACGAAGTTGATGAGCAGACAGTTCATCATCAAATATTACCATTCCAATATCATTATCAGTAACATATTCTTTGAGTTCCTGCAATTTTCCTTTCCCAACATAAGTTATAGAATTAGCCGCAGGCACTTTTTGGGTAAAGCGACATACCACTTCCGCCCCAGCCGTTTCAGCAAGAAAAGCCAATTCATCAAGATACTCATTTGTCTTTCGTTCATCCTGAGTCTGAGTGATCAGAGCCACCAGCACAGCCTTTTCTGTCTGTGCTTCAGAAATTATAAATTCATTCATCTTCTGTATCTATTATAATGTGCACAAATATACATGAAAATCTTCGAATTATAAGCGCGTCAAATAAAAATTAAAAAGTATTGATATAGACCTTATATTTGTGAGATAAACTTGGTATTCAATTAAAGCAAAGCCGTTCAATAATTTTCTTTTAGCCAAAATCCAAAGAATTAGTCGTAAATTTGATAAATGCCTTACTCCCGAGTTATAAAATCTTTTTGAAGAGTGGTGACAAACATCCCATAAATACTTCTTTTATATGTGCCGGTATAAAGTTTGTCACCCCTACTATCATTGAGTTTCAGAAGATAGTACATCCTTACCCCCTCTAAAACGTCTAGACATTTTCTGCTTTTTGAAAGAATATATAGTGAAATACAAAATGGATATAATCTGCTGATAATCTTTTTATTATACTGCCTATAAATAATATTTGGAAATTCTTACTGAGTGAGATGATTGACTTTTATGTATAAATGTTTCTATCTTTAAAACAAAAATTCAGATTATCTAGAGAATTGTAGTTTAATTCTTTCATAATTATATATATTTCGATATAAATACTGATATATTATGATTTAATTGTATATTTGCACTATAATATTAGTGATTATGAAGTCAAAAGGTGCTGTTTACACTCAAAAGAAAAAAAAGATTCTCAAATTATTGGGAGAGAATATACGGCTAGCCCGTTTACGACGCAAGTTTACAGCTAAATCATTGGCTGAACGTGCAGGCATATCTGTTTCTACCATGTCCAATGTCGAAAAGGGGGAACCCGGTGTATCCATTGGAACTTACCTTCAAGTGTTATCCGTTCTTCAGTTAGCTGAAGATTTACTGCTTATTGCTGATAAAGATCCATTAGGAAGGCAGATACAAGATAGTATGCTTATTATGAGAAAAAGAGCACCTAAAAAGAAAAAGGAAACGACTTCACCAATCAGCCATGTGGTTGACGATGGAGTTTCAGATAAGCCAGACATTAAATAAGGAAAAGATGACCACCCCAAAAGAACAAAAAGAAATATTTGTATATGCAGATTGGAATATCTATGATTCTCCCCGTCTAATTGGATCACTCTATTATTTCTCCGCTAGAGGAAAGGATGTCTATTCCTTTGAGTATGATTCAGATTGGCTTAAAGATGGAATTTCTATTGATCCGGAATTGCCTTTATATTCAGGAATTCAGTACTCCAATTCTTCTGACAATTTCGGTATCTTTCAGGATTCTTCTCCTGACAGATGGGGAATGTTATTAATGAAAAGGCGGGAAGCGCTGATAGCTAAAAAGGAAAATAGACCATTAAATCGCATTGTTGCCATAGATTTTTTGTTAGGCGTGTATGACCGTCACCGCATGGGGGGATTGAGGTATAAAGTTGAAAAGGAGGGAGATTTCGTATGTGCTGATCAGAAATTAACTGCTCCTCCCTGGACCTCTCTACGAAAATTAGAGTATGCAGTTGAACAGTACGAAGAGAATGCAGACCAATTGGATGAAGCCACTTTAAAATGGATCAATCAATTAATTGCACCAGGCTCTTCTTTGGGAGGGGCTCGACCTAAAGCTGATGTCACTGATGAAAATGGTTATCCTTGGATTGCTAAATTCCCAAGTAAAAAAGATATAACCGATGTTGGACTTTGGGAAATGATAATACACGAACTTGCCATTATAGCAGGCATCACGGTACCTCAAGCACAAATTAAGATATTCAATAATTCACACCATACATATTTATCCAAACGCTTTGACCGTACACCTGACGGTAAAAGAATTCATTATGCTTCAGCAATGACATTATTGAACTGCTCGGATGGAGACGATGGCTCAGAAGGTATTAGTTATTTAGATATTGTGGAATTTATAAAATCGAATTGCTTTGATCCAATAAAGGATCTCGAAGAACTTTTTCGGCGCGTCTTGTTTTCTGTATGTGTATCAAACACTGACGATCACCTCCGAAATCATGGTTTCCTTTTCACAGAAGAAGGATGGATGCTCTCTCCTGCTTTTGATATTAACCCGAATGAAGATGGGATTGGGTTAAAACTAAATATTGATGAAGATGACAACTCCCTTGATTTGGATTTGGTTCTATTGACTGCAAATTATTATTTACTGACTGAAGAACGTGCTAATGTAATCAAGGATGAAGTAGTCAATGCTGTTAAAAAGTGGCGTAATGTAGCTAAAAGATTCAGGGCTACAGCTTCTGAAATTGCTGATAAATCTCCAGCATTCTCTGCCTGGAAGATATCTATTTAATAAGAGGATGTGTGTTTTAAATCACCTTCTTTATCAAAAATAAAAACACTGTAAATATGCCAGTTTTAAAATCTATTATCATTTTTATATTAGCCGGTATTTGTGAAATAGGCGGTGGATATCTTGTTTGGTTATCCATTAAAGAAGGAAAAACAATTTGGTTAGGTATTTTAGGTGGAATAATACTTGTACTCTATGGAATAGTTGCTACCCTACAAACATCTAACTTCGCCAAAGTTTATGCAGCATACGGAGGCTTTTTTATCGTTCTATCACTACTATGGGCTTTTATCTTTGATAAGTATTCACCAACCAAATATGATATAATAGGGGCACTCTTCGCACTATTAGGTGCATGTATCATTTATTATTCCCCAAGATCTTAAAACCATACCGTATAACCAAACGGTACGTACGGTGGTGGTGTGAGATATCGGGAAACGAAATAGAAGGAAAACTTATTTTATTTTCCTTCTACTTGATTTTAGAATAGACTATATTCTACAGATTAAATATCATGGATAAAAAATATATATCTTCCTTTGTTTATTGTTAACTTTGTACTGCTAGACTAAAATGGAAGCACAGTTGAGCTTATAATCCCAAAGAGGTCTATGGCCTATAAATCATCAATAGAAAATAATAAATCGTAACGGTAATTTAATTATGCGTAGAAGCGTTACGCTTGAGCTTGGTAATGTAAGAAATCTCACTTTGAGTAAAACGTTCATATTGTTTATAATCAACATATCCCTTATCAAATCAACAGGGCTGAACTCACAAAAGTTCAGCCCTGTTTTTTTACCTTAATAATTTAAGTTTACCGGATACTAATACATTTATATTACTATTAATCAGTAATATAAATACTTTTTAAGGACCGACTATAATAGCACGGGGGTTTGCACCCCAGAATTAATAGTTCTTTGAACTAATAAAAAGAGGATGACCTTTTGGACATCCCCTTTATTATTAGTTAAACTGAATACTATCTTGTTCCACCAGCCCACCATACAGGATCGGTATAAATATACTGGCCATTTCCGTATGCTGACTCAACATTTGGATTTGCCGTTACATCATCAACTCCATAAGGACAACGCAGAGGGAACTTATTTGAATTTTTCAATGTAACAAAATCTTCACCTAACGCTTTCATCCGGCGAATATCATTGTAACATTCAGTTGCTTCACCTGAAGCACCCCAGAAAGCGATGTATTTCTGATTCATAACTTCCTTCAAAGGATTAACATCAAATAATGATTTTACATTATTATCAAAGTATGCTTCTGCTTCTGCCGTAGTGATAGCATCACCGGAAATATCTTGCAGACCACCACCATACCCCAAAATAGTTGGGGCATTCATCGCAGCAGATACTGAATTTTCTGTATTAGAAATAGCAGCAACAACAGCATCTTTTAGCACGTCCTCAGCTTCAGAAGCTCTACTTAATCGACAAAGTGCCTCAGCTTTTAAAAATAGAAGTTCATGATAACTTAACAATAAAGTTGGAGCTGTTTGAGCAAAAACATAAACAGAATAATTGTATACGTATTGAGACTCTGTCGGTTCACCATTCGGTGCCATATTGAATTTTGTACTAGTAGGTAAATAATGGGCCCAATTACCTGAACTAAAATAAACACGACGAGCACGAGGGTCATTACGAGTAATCAGTTTCTCACTCATACTCTTACTTGCAGAAATAGCATCACGGCTCCACTCAAAGTCAAACAATGGGTTTAAGTTACTTGCATCGTATTTAGAATATGCGGCTTGTTCTCCGGCTGAAGAAAAAGATTTATCCACATATTGAATAACCTTTTCCATATCTCCTGCTACATCTGATGAACGGTTAATTAAGCGCATTGTATAACGGGCTTTTAATCCATAAGCCAGTTTTACCCATTTAGAATAATCTCCTTGATAAAGTAAATCATAAGAACCTGCAGAACCAGAAAGATTATTATCCCCTTGAGGAAGATCTACGATAGCATCATCTAAATATTTGATAATACTTTTATAGATAGTCTCCTGTTTATCTATTACAGGATTCATATACTGAGGTAATCCATTTACCAGATTTGGCAAAGCAGCCTGACTATAAGGAATATCACCAAAAGCATCAGTAAGTAAAGCAGAGTTCAAGGCAGCCAAAACTTCAGCCATACCTTTCGTTGTATAATTTCCTTCCTCTGTCCCACCATCAGAGCTCTTTTCAATAATAATTCTCGCATTCTTCAACGCAGCATAAAGATTAATCCATGTATTATTAAAGGTAGAAGCAGCAGAAGGCTCGTTCTGACGAATCTCAGCATTATAAAGTTGGTTATGTGTACCAACTTCATGCTCAACATAGGTAGAAACATAGGTGCTTAAGTCTCCCCCCACATTATTAAACGCAGTCGAAGTAATCACATCAGGTAAAATAAATTTTGAATACACATCTTTCGTGTGATCAGAGTCGTTATTAATTTTATCCATTTCATCCTCCGAGCAAGACACCAACACAGCAGAAAGCATCACTACAGACAAAAGACTTTTGGATATATTGAATTTAAATATTGATTTCATATTATTTCTTTCTTTAGAATTTAACAGTAAAACCTAAACCATAACTAGAAGTTCCCGGTAATGAGAAACGTTCAAATGCACCTGTTATATTATTGTTACCTTGTGAAGCTTCAGGATCGAGTCCTTTAAGTTCCGACCATAATAATATATTCCTAGCAAACACATTCATAGTAACGCCCAAATTGGGTTTATTTAATATCGGATAGCTCAATGCTATCTCACGCAATTTGATAAATGAGTTATCATAAATCATAGACTCAGAGATACCATTCATGGTAGAGAAGTATGTTTGTGCATCTGAGCCGCTAATTGCGATGTCATTCTTAGCATAAGTCGTCTTTCCATTAGCATCAACTCCAGTAACTTTTACTGCATCCTTTTCAAATAAGAATGAATCAGATTTTCGTAAATCTGCTGATTTCTGACTTACCCCATAATAATCAAGCATTCCTGCAGTACCACCATACATTTGTCCTCCTTGTTTCCAATCAAGTACAGCAGACAAACGAAACTTGTAAAATTCAAAAGTCGTATTAAATCCTAAACGGAAATCAGGAGAAACTTTTCCAATAACTTTCTCTTCTCCTGCCTGAGGAAGGCCATCCTCATCTACTACAATCTGTCCTGCGTCATTACGCAAAAAACTTACACCATAAATAACAGGGAACTTATCACCAATACCAGCACGGACCTGTGGCTCAACAAAACCACCAAGGAAAATACTAGTTACACCTGGAGCCAATGCATCCACATAGTTGTCTATTTTAGAGAAATTAAATTCGAAATCCCATTTAAAATTTTTATTGTCAATCGGCTTCACCCCCAAAGTAACTTCATGAGAATTAGTATGGATAGAGCCGCCATTTGTAACTAACGTACTATACCCAGTAGAGCTTGACAAAGGCACCTCAAATATTTGATCCTTAACATTCTGACGAGAATAGGTATAGCTCAATGTTACTACTCCGTTGAAGAATGTTAAATCAGTTCCTAATTCATAAGATTTCGTATTTTGCGGTTTAAGACTAGGATCGTATAAAGTAGAATAAGGGGTAAAAGAGACAATCTTACCAATAGGATAAGCAATTGGAGTACCGGAAGAGAATCCTCCGCCATACACAGGAGTTGTATAGTATGAATCATAATAATCTCCTGCCTGACCTACTTCTGCATAAGAAGCACGAATCTTACCAAAAGTCAAAATGTCATTCTTAAAAGGTTTAAGTTCTGTAAAAATAAATCCAAGCGATACAGAAGGGTAAAAGAATGAACGGTTATTACGAGGCATTGAGGAAACAATATCATTACGGCCTGTAGCACTAAAATATAGCATATTCTTATAAGCAAGATTCAAATTTGCGAAATTACCTACGGTACGTGATTTACGATATGTATTAGAAGCACTATAGACTGATGCATTATTAATATTATTCCAACCGGAAAAGTTGAAATTACTTCCCAAAGCATCATAGTATTTTTTAGATTTATTGACAAATTCGTTTCCTAATAAAACATTCAAATTTAAATCTCCAGTAATATTCCAATCATAATTAAAAGTTAACAATGAGTTCATTTCATTAATGGTATATCCATATTGCTCAGCCGAACCCTGACCATTAGAATGACCATAGCCCCATATATCAGAATAATTTGTAGTATATGCATCATCACCCAATTGGTATTTAATATCTAACTTTTGGTTTTCTGTACCCAATTTAGTAGTGTATTTTGCATATACATTACCAAAAAAACGTTGGGAACGTTCTGTAAACTTATTGTTATCTAAAGCCCAATATGCATTATCAAAACCACCTGTGCCACGATAATTATTTTGCGTATAAGGATCACCTACTATAGAAGAAGGAATTCCAGCTAAATCATAACTTGGAGGAGCTGGATAAACAGTTGCAACAATACCATTATTAGCACTTGATTGTTTTTTAATTTTAGAAGTTACAAAATTACCATTAAAACCGGTTGTCCAGTTTTCAGCAAGTTTAGCTTCAGCTGACATTTTAGCATTATAACGATCTAAACCCGTAGAAGGAATAATACCACCTGTAGTTGTATTACCCAAAGAAAACGAATAGTTTCCTTTCTCAAAACCCTGTGCTATATTTACATTATTACTCCATGTTGTACCTGTTTTAAAAAAATCACCAACATTATCATAGGATTTTGGAGTTGCCCAAGGATCTAGGCCAGCAGCAGCACGTTGAAGCACATAATACTGACCTTTATGGATTCCGTCTTTTGTAGTGTAATCATTTACCACGTTACCTCCATAAGTAGCATCATTTGCCAATTCAGAGATTTTAGGCCCCCATGACGTCGATGCAGTAGGATCATAAGTACCATCTGATCCTTGTGCAAATTCTGTTTGTAGATCAGGAGTAGCCGAAATAACATCAAATGCAAGATTTGTATTAAATGTAATTTCTGGTTTGCCACCTTTTCTTGCACCTTTTCCACTCTTTGTGGTAATAATAACCACACCATTAGATGCTCGCATACCATACAAAGCTGAAGCTGCCTGCCCTTTCAATATATTGATGCTTTCAATATCATTCGGGTCAATATCTACTGATCTATTAGCATAGTCAGTACCAGTTACAGATTGTCCAGTACTAATATCAGCAGTAGATGAAATAGGCATCCCGTCAACGACATATAAAGGAGTATTATCACCTGTAAATGAGCGTGATCCACGGATTGTCATCTTAGCAGAGGCACCAGGCATACCCGATGAAGGAGCAATCTCAACGCCCGAAACTTTTCCCTGCAATGCAGAAGTAATACTAGTACTTGCAGCTTGAGTTAACTTATCAGCTTTCACATCTTGTGCTGCATACCCCAAAGCTTTCTTCTCACGTGAAATACCCATCGCAGTTATAACAACTTCATCAGTGACTTTAGCATCAGCCTCTAAAGTCACTTTTAATAATGGCTTAATAACAACCTCACGTTTCTTCATTCCAATGAAAGAAACGACTAACGTTCTCGCAGAACTCGGAACATTCAATGTAAATTTACCATCCAAATCAGTAATAGTACCCACTGTGGTTCCTTTTACTAATATAGAAGCTCCAGCAACTGGCTGTCCATCTTCTTCTGAAACAACAGTACCTGTTACTCTTTGATTTTGGGCAGTTACTAAACTTATGCCTACAAAAAGGCATGTCAATAACAGCATTAATTTTCTTTTCATAAATTCTCTCTCTTAAAGTTTAACTTCTTAATTATACTTCCTTCACTCTAACATTTTGCAAATATATGAATAAAAAGTAAATAAAAAACTATTTTCTTTAAAAACAAGAGATATTATCTCATTTTGCTATCTAAAATCAGTATTTAAAATCACTATTTATTCATAAATACTAAAGTAAAACCAGATTAATATTTAAAATAGATAGAAAATAGGCCTCATATATCGTAAAATTGCGGTAAAAAGCAATCAATAGGGAGTTTTTAACTACTCATTTCTATCATTTTGATTTCATCCATGAAATTATAATTAAAAGAAGGTTTTAACTTTTAAAAGAAAGGGGAAGTAGTAGAGGTTAATAGAGTAACTAAGCTATCTGAATCTCCATAAAAAAACACTAGTTCTCTGCTATCGGTCAAAAACTCGTTCATAAGATATCCAATAAAAAGGCGTTTATTTAAACAGCTTTTTATATTTTTGCAGTGTGGAAAAAACGCTAAACGACATATTCAGTAAATATACGTGCCATGATTTCTTATTTAAACGCCGTTAAATGTGTTCAATACAAAAAACTTTGCGGTATGCTTGATGAATGTTTCAACATAAAGCTGAGCCAAGGTACAAGAAGGAACATACTGTAAAATATGAAGAAATGTTCAGGCATCGCTTATAAGAAATACATTCCAAAATAATAAACTCACCAATGGACAAAGCCGATGAAACAGGAGAAAATGTAAACGGCAAACTCTATCGGACACAGATCTGACAGACGGATAAACTGGCTCATACCCATCAGGATCGTGAGAAGCAAAAGAAAAGCCCTTTAAACGCAAGGATAATATCTTCTGCCTTTTCTCTAATCCAAGTATACCTTATGACAATAATAGCTCTGAAGGTTAAATAATTATGTTTCTTGATGAAATTCATCTTCTCTGCATTATTAACAGCATATGCCTTCTTCTATCAAAAAAACCATCTATAAAAGTAAAATTTGAAAAAACGGCATAGCTATTTTTATGCCTTATGTTGAACTACGTTAATACAAATTATAAATCGATATAATTCAATTAAAGAAATCCAATAATAATTCCAAACTTTCTTCATTTTTCCATTTTATTTTATGCTGCTTAAGATAAGTTTGTAAATCATTCTCCTTGGCACTACCAACATATTTTTCAACTCCTTTTTTAGTAGCAGGAATAACCTGGCTCTGCAAAATAAAAAAATATTCTTTTTTTACCGATAATAGTTGCCCATCCTCCTTCTCTACAACTAACTGATGGTAATCCGTGTTATTTAATCCTCCTATATCAATAGAAGATAAATCTTTAGTCGATGCTGTTTGTGAACTTGTTCCATAAGCACCGCTAGTATTCTTTATTGCTCCAAAATCACCTTTTACGACGGAAGCAAGAATATTGTTTTTTGATTCTTTTACTACTTTCATTAAAATATCTTTAACATAGATAAATTGATCGTCGCCTAATTCTACTTTAACAATACCTTTAGCATCAACCTGATAAACCACATCTCCTTTTAGATAGTGAAGTACACTATTTAGAAGATGCACATTTGCCTTAACAATCATTTTTTTATTCCCTTCAAAATAGATAGTTCCATTTTGAAAATCTTTATACAAATAAGGCCATTTTGTTGTCGGATCAAAATCTTGTCCCATAGCAAAAATTTGAAGCGAAAAGAATAATATTAATAAACTAATTTTCTTCATAATCTTAATATTTATTTAATTATTAATTTCTGTGAACGTGGTTTTGCATTAATTATTATTTGAATAATATAACAACCATTTGACAAATTTCGTACCGAAAGATCTGTTACGCCCTCATTCAATGTTCCCACTGATATAATTTGACCGTGAAGAGTAAATAATTTATATTGCCCTTCTTTATCTGTTTTTATAGAAATAATTTTTGTTTCTTTATTATAAAAAACAAAATTACTATTTTTAACATCATTTATCGCTGTACTTTCCTTGGGCTGTATACCTATTACAATTTGTTGGTTTTTTCTATAATCACTACTACCATCTATTAATCCATTGATGGCATAATAACCATTATTTTGTCCTCCCCAGCCCCAATTTATATGAAACGCACTACCACTAAAACCATCTAAATTAAAGCAATGCCCTTCAGCTCCTGTTCCATCGTCACCTGAATAGATAACTGCTCTCCCTGCTTTTAATTCATCTTTTATAAGTGTTGTCCATTTATCATCTTGGTAACTACTACGACTATAACAAACTACAGAAGATGAATATGAAAAATAAGTCTTCAACGCATAAGGGATGTCGTCAGTATATGCTCCTGAACTTGAACTCGCATAGTTCATTTTAAGAGAAACCCCACAGTGATACAGTAAACGGGCTACTGCAACTTTCTTATCGGACCCAGATAAAATAATATCCCAATCATATGAGGCTTCTTTATCATAATCTAAGTATATTGTTCCATAAATGTTATTAAAATAACTATATTTACCTATTGGACGTTCAGGATATTTTGCAACACTCATTGCCTGAGCCATGGCCACTGCTACACAACCTACTAAAGCTTGCCCATCTTTATCACTCGGGCAAAATTGGTTATATGGGCTCGACTGATTCCAATTGACAGTTATTAAAGGGTCTACTATAGTAGTTGAAGAGCTTTTGGTAGAAATATTCGCTAAATCCCAATCATGATGTCTGGTTCTATCTTTTGCTTTCGACGCATCAAGAATCTGCTTTCCATAATCATTTAACCAAAGTCTTATTGTTTCGGGCTGTCCGATTTTTATATATGTTCCTGTATCCGAATAAGCAATAAAAGGTGCAGCTCGATCATCTGCAGAAATCAGTGCCCAACCTTCAGGTTGAAAACCTACTATAAAATAAACAGTGGTTCCAGACATTTGAACAGCCTCAACAGAACAAACTTTACCATTATAGTTTTGACTGTATGAGGTCAACAACTTAAACGCAGCTGAAGAAGCTTCCTCTGGTGTAATCTCCTTAGCAAAAATAGAAAAGGAGAAAAAAAGAAACACTATTAAAAGAATTTTCTTTTCCATATAAAAATATTAATGACAAAATGATTAAAATGAGGAAAGAAGGGCTCTTCAAAAGAGTCCTTCTTTAAAAAATTTATAGTATATTCTATCAGATTTACTTTGCTTTTGTTAATACAATCCCAGAGTGGAAAGCATTAAAATATCCAACTAACACACTAGCTGCCTCATCACTATACACTGCTGAATAT
>JAATGU010000047.1 GCA_015654535.1 Bacteroidales bacterium | reverse complement strand
TCAGGGTTCCACCTCTTCCCATTCCGAACAGAGAAGTTAAGCCTGATCACGCCGATGGTACTGCGTAACAGTGGGAGAGTAGGTAGCTGCCGTTTTACCGGAGAGTCCCGGGGATGAAACCATTCATTCCCCGGGACTCTCCCTTTTTTTTGAATATCTATGATACTGTAATAAAATATAATTTGTAATATTGCGTTTTGTATTTAACAATCCTCATGGAAAATGTTAATAGGTAACAGAATAAAACAGGTCAAAATAGTATTGGTGATTATTGCATTAATAATCGCTTTTTTGTCATTAGTGGTTTCTCATGTTTTGATACAAGATTTGTCTGTAGAGGAAAGAAGCAAGATGGAAGTTTGGTCTGAAGCAATGAAAGCTTTTAATAATGCAGATGACAATACCGATTTAACATTAGTTCTTAAAGTATTGAATGAAAATAATACGATTCCAGTAATTGTAGTGGATAAAAAGAATGCTATTCAAAGTTATAGGAATATCTCCGTTCCTTCTTCGAATTCAACGGCCTATTTACAAGATGCAGTTAATCGCTTTAGGCATAACAATCATAAGATAAGGATCTATCTTCAATTTGATGTTCATGCTGTAAATCCTGATAAAACTGATTATATAGATATTTATTATGATGATTCATTAATGCTTAAAAGGCTTGCAACATATCCTTATGTTCAGTTGGGGGTTGTTCTTGTCTTTGTCGTCATTGCTATTTTTGCGATACTCAGTTCTAAAAAATCAGAACAAAACAAGGTTTGGGTTGGCTTGTCTAAAGAAACGGCTCACCAGTTAGGCACACCCATCTCTTCTCTTATGGCTTGGGTAGAAATACTTAAATCCAGATATGGCGAAGATGAATTAATTCCTGAAATGGGAAATGATATAAAGCGGTTGCAACTTATTGCTGATCGATTTTCTAAAATAGGTTCTATGCCTGAACCTCAAACTTGTCAGTTAAATTTGGTGCTCAATAATGTTGTGGACTATATTTCTATAAGATCTTCTGGTAAAATAAGTTTTGTGAAAACCTATTTAAATACAGATGTTTCGGTTAAACTTAATTCATCACTTTTTGAATGGGTGATTGAGAATTTATGTAAAAATGCCATTGATGCAATGGAAGGTCAAGGGACTATCGTAATATCTGTTATTGATTTTGAGAATCGTGCTATAATTGATATTTCAGACACAGGTAAAGGAATTTCAAAGTCAAAATATAAAACGATTTTTGAACCGGGTTATACAACTAAAAAAAGAGGCTGGGGATTAGGGCTTTCTCTGGCAAAAAGAATTGTGGAAGAATATCATCATGGGAAAATATATGTAAAACGTTCTGAACTGAATAAAGGAACGACTTTTAGAATAGAACTTAAAAAATGAAGATTTAGCCCTCATTTGTGTATTATGAGGATTATTATTTGTATCTTTGTTGCCCGAATTCTGTTTAATGATTCGTTTTTAAAGTAAAAATAAGGCATAATACCATAAAGGTTTACACCTTTTTTTGTACCTTTGCAAAAAAATATTATACAACTAGTTTTGGGAAAGTTTGATAAATATAAGATTGATTTAAAAGGAATGCAGGAGAGTTCATGTTCATATGAATTTTTACTTGATAATGTATTCTTTTTAAATATCGATGGACCTGAAGTTCAAAAAGGTAAAGTAAATGTGGCTCTTGTAGTTAAGAAGACTCCAACTGCTTTTGAACTTGATTTCCAAACGGATGGGACTGTGTTGGTGCCTTGTGATCGTTGCTTGGATGAAATGGAAGTGACGATTACCTCTAAAGACAAACTTTTTGTGAAGTTTGGTAGTGACTACGCAGAGGAAAATGATAATATGGTGATTGTTCCTGAAGTAGAAGGCGAAATTAATATTGCTTGGTTTATGTATGAGTTTATTGCATTGGCAATACCAATGAAGCATGTTCATGCTCCGGGTAAATGCAATAAAGGAATGGTAAGCAAGTTAAATAAGCATCTTAGAACTACGATAGACGATGAAACTAGTGATGAGGATATAGAATCCTCTGTTGAAGAGGAAGCTATAGAGGATATGGAAGAAACGTCTACAGATCCTCGATGGAATGAATTAAAAAAAATATTAGATAATAATTAAAGTTTAAGAAAATGGCACATCCTAAAAGAAAGCAATCAAAAACGAGAACTGCAAAAAGAAGAACTCATTATAAGGCAGAAGCTCCTACATTGGCAGTTTGCCCTAACTGTGGTGAATGGCATGTTTACCACACAGTATGTGGTGCTTGCGGTTATTACAGAGGTAAACTTGCTATTGAAAAAGAAGCTGCTGTTTAATGCGGCAAAGTAAGTCTGTATGCTTGAAAAATTAGTCGTAGAAATTCTTTCAGACTAGTTTTTAGTATACGTATTACAAATCAAAACATAATTAATGGAAAAAATTAATGCAGTAATCACAGGCGTTGGTGGATATGTACCAGATTATATCTTGACAAACGAAGAGATATCTAAAATGGTGGATACTAATGATGAATGGATTATGACACGCATAGGAGTCAAAGAACGCCGCATTCTTAATGAAGAGGGATTGGGCACTTCTTATATGGCTCGTAAGGCAGCAAAGCAGTTGATGCAAAAAATGAATTATAATCCTGATGATATTGATTTAGTGGTTGTCGCTACTTCAACTCCGGATTATCACTTTCCATCAACAGCATCTATTCTTTGTGATAAATTAGGTTTGAAAAATGCTTTTGCATTTGATTTACAAGCAGCTTGTAGTGGTTTCCTCTATTTGATGGAAACAGCTGCAGCATTTATCAGTTCGGGAAGATATAAGAAAATAATAATTGTTGGAGCGGATAAGATGTCTTCAATGGTTAATTATACTGATAGAGCAACTTGTCCTATTTTTGGCGATGGGGCTGCTGCTTTTATGATAGAACCTACTTTAGAAGATTATGGAATAATGGATGCCTGTTTGCGTACAGATGGAAAAGGTCTTCCTTTTTTACATATGAAAGCTGGTGGATCTGTTTGTCCTCCTTCCTATTTTACCGTTGATAACAAGATGCATTATCTTTATCAGGAAGGACGTACTGTATTTAAATATGCAGTGTCTAATATGTCAGATGTGACTGCTTATATTGCAGAAAAGAATAATTTGACGAAAGATAATATAGATTGGGTTGTTCCTCACCAAGCTAATTTGCGCATTATTGATGCTGTGGCTAATCGATTGCAAGTCCCTATAGAAAAAGTTATGATTAATATAGAGCGTTATGGTAATACAAGCGCTGCTACGTTGCCTCTTTGTATTTGGGATTTTGAAGAGAAATTAAAGAAAGGTGATAATCTAATTTTTACAGCATTTGGGGCCGGCTTTACTTGGGGTGCTATCTATGTAAAATGGGGTTACGACGGCACAAAGAAATAACAAAAATATAATCTAAAACAAAAAAACGCGTCCCATTATTCGATGCGTTTTTTTGTCTTATTGAATAAATAAAATGTATGCATAAAGCTGGATTTGTTAACATTGTAGGAAATCCTAATGTGGGAAAGTCTACATTGATGAATGTATTAGTCGGTGAGCGCATCTCTATTGCGACTTTCAAGGCTCAAACCACCCGACATCGTATTATGGGAATTTTGAATACTGACGATATGCAGATCGTATTTTCTGATACGCCGGGAGTTTTGAAGCCTAATTACAAATTGCAGGAGTCGATGCTTAATTTTTCTACATCAGCATTATCGGATGCAGATGTGTTGCTTTATGTTACGGATGTGGTTGAAACCTCGGACAAGCGTAATGATTTTATAGAGAAAGTGAGTCAGCAGACATGTCCTGTTTTAGTGCTTATCAATAAAATTGATTTGACGGATCAACAGAAATTGGAAATACTGGTCGGAGAATGGAAGGAATTATTGCCTCAGGCGGAAATTATACCTATCTCTGCTATTTCTAAATTCAATGTTGATTATGTAATGCGTAGGATTAAGGAATTATTGCCTGATTCTCCTCCATATTTTGATAAAGATCAATGGACGGATAAACCCGCTCGTTTTTTTGTAACAGAAATTATCCGGGAAAAGATACTTCTTTATTATGATAAAGAAGTTCCTTATGCGGTTGAAGTTGTGGTAGAACAGTTTAAAGAAGAAGCTAAATTAATACGTATCAGTGTAGTTATTTATGTTGAACGGGATTCTCAAAAGGGCATTATTATCGGTAAACAAGGCAAAGCCTTGAAAAAGGTGGCAACGGAAGCCCGTCACTCATTGGAGACATTCTTTGGTAAATCAGTGTTCTTGGAAACCTTTGTAAAAGTAGACAAAGATTGGAGAAGTTCTGATAAAGAGCTTAAGAGTTTTGGCTACCAAATAGATTAGTATTCACCGACTGTGATAGTCGTAAATAAAAGTTGTAACTTATGGGAAATTTAGTGGCAATAGTAGGTCGTCCTAATGTAGGAAAGTCTACTCTTTTTAATCGGTTGACTAAAACGCGTCAGGCTATTGTGAATGACGAAGCTGGGACCACGCGTGATCGTCAATATGGCAAATCAGAATGGCTGGGACAGGAATTTTCGGTCGTTGATACCGGAGGATGGGTGGTCAATTCTGATGATGTTTTTGAGGAAGAAATTCGTAAGCAAGTATTGCTTGCTGTTGATGAAGCTGATGTCCTTCTTTTCGTAGTCGATGTGATGAATGGCGTAACAGATTTGGATATGCAGGTTGCTGCAATCCTTCGTCGTGCTAAGAGCCCCGTGATATTGGTGGCGAATAAAACTGATACTAATGAGCTTCATTATAATGCTCCGGAATTCTATAGTCTTGGCTTAGGAGATCCATGCTGTATCTCTTCTATTTCTGGTAGTGGAACAGGAGATCTTCTGGATATTCTTGTAAGTAAATTTAATAAAGTGCCACCTGAACTATTAGAAGAAGATATCCCTCGTTTTGCAGTTGTAGGCCGACCGAATGCCGGAAAGTCTTCTTTAATAAATGCCTTTATAGGTGAAGAACGTAATATTGTAACCGAAATTGCCGGAACTACGCGTGATTCTATTTACACACGATATGAAAAGTTTGGATTTAATTTCTATCTTGTTGATACTGCTGGCATACGAAAAAAAAGCAAGGTGAATGAAGATTTGGAATATTACTCAGTGGTACGTTCTATCCGCGCGATTGAAGGAGCAGATGTTTGTATCTTAATGTTGGATGCCACTCGTGGAGTTGAAGGGCAGGACTTAAATATATTCTCTTTGATCCAAAAAAATTCCAAAGGACTGGTAGTTGTTGTTAATAAGTGGGATTTAGTGGAAAATAAGACGGATAAGGTAATGAAAGAGTTTGAGAACGCAATTCGCAGTCGCTTCGCTCCATTTGTTGACTTTCCAATTATATATGCTTCGGCTCTTAGCAAGCAACGAATCTTTAAAGTTTTGGAAGATGCTAAAAGTGTCTTTGAAAATCGGTCATTTAAAATTCCTACTGCTAAATTGAATGAAGAGATGCTTCCACTTATTGAGGCGTATCCTCCTCCTTCAACTAAAGGGAAATATATTAAAATAAAATATGTAACGCAGTTGCCTAATACTCATGTACCTTCATTTGTGTTTTTTGCAAATTTGCCTCAATATGTAAAGGAACCTTATAAAAGATTCTTAGAAAATAAATTACGATTAAAGTGGAATTTATCAGGAACACCGATTAATATATTTATTAGACAAAAATAAACTAAAATAGCCGCTTAAACATCATTTTTAAGCGGCTATTTTAGTTTAATCATCCTTCGATATTTCTTACTTCTACCTCTTTCACTTTTCGAAAAAAGTCGGAAGCAAAGATAAAGTCATTTAATCGCTGATTGGTAGAAGTAAAAATGTCATTCTTTGAACCTTCCCATTCTTTATTGCCTTTATATATATAATAAATCTTCTCACCGATACCCATTACTGAATTCATATCATGGGTATTAATGATGGTAGTCATATTATATTCTTTTGTAATGTCTTGAATCAATTCATCAATAACAATAGATGTTTTTGGATCAAGCCCAGAATTTGGTTCATCGCAAAATAAGTACTTTGGGTTAAGCGATATAGCTCTGGCAATAGCAACTCGTTTTTGCATGCCTCCACTGATTTCTCCAGGAAACATATCTTTAGCATCTGTCAAATTTACGCGATCTAAACAAAATTTAGCTCGCTTTGTGCGATCCTTTAGTGTGTCATTAGAGAACATATTGAGAGGAAACATCACATTATCAAGAACTGAAAGCGAATCAAATAAAGCCGCACTTTGAAAAATCATACCCATCTCGCTTCTCAATAACTTTTTTTCTTTCTTTTTCATGGTTAGAAAATTACGGTTATCGTACAGTAATTCTCCTTTCTCTGGGATAAATAGTCCCACAATGCATTTCATCAGTACCGTTTTGCCAGATCCACTTTGCCCAATGATAAGGTTTGTTTTTCCATTTTCAAAGTTTGCATTTATATCTTTTAAAACGGCTTTGCCATCAAATGATTTATATAATGATTTAATTTCTATCATCCCATTAACAATTTAGTAAGAATTAAATCTGAAAATAAAATTAATACGCTGCTACTCACCACGGCGTCAGTACTTGCTTTACCTACTTCGATAGAGCCGCCTTCAACTGTGTATCCAAAAAAAGCTGATACTGAAGCTATGATAAATGCAAAGAAAAACGATTTTATTATTCCACACCACACATACCATTCCACGAAACTATATTGTATTCCGAACTCAAGATTAGTTGCAGTCATTATTCCTCCTAGCCAGCAGGTGGCAAAAGCTCCGATAAGTCCTGCAAATATGCTGAAAGTAACTAATACGGGAATAAAGATAACTAGTGCCACAATTTTAGGTAAGATTAAATAACTGGCAGAATTTACTCCCATTATTTCTAGTGCATCAATTTGTTGAGTTACACGCATTGTCCCTAATTCTGAGGCGATGTTTGAACCAACTTTACCTGCAAGAATTAAGCACATGATAGAAGACGAAAATTCTAATAACATGATTTCGCGAGTAACATAACCCACTGTCCAGCGAGGCATCCATGGACTTTCAATATTTAATTTGATCTGAATGGTAATTACTGCACCGATAAAGAAGGATATTAGTAATACGATACCTACAGAGTTGACCCCTAGTTGATCCACCTCTTTGATAAATTGCTTGATATACATTCTCATGCGTTCTGGGCGCGAAAAGGTGCGTCCCATTAACATGATATATCTTCCAAGAGTCTTTAATGCTTTGAACATAATATCTTATTTGTGGGCAAATGTACGCTATTTTATGCATATTTTTACTACATTTGCCCCAAAATATAGTATAACGATGGCTGAAGAAGGATTTACTGAAAAGCAGGCTGAATTTACTGTTCCTCAAACGTTGGTGGAACAAGTGGAGAATGCTTCTGCTGAACTACCAGAAGAACGTAAAATGGTTCTTCGTACGGAAAATCTGGTAAAGAAGTATGGAAAGAGAACGGTGGTTAGTCATGTCTCTATAGATGTGAAACAGGGAGAAATTGTGGGATTGCTTGGTCCTAATGGTGCAGGGAAAACAACTTCTTTCTATATGACTGTAGGGCTGATTACTCCCAATGAAGGGCGTATTTTTCTTGATGATCTGGAAATAACCAACTATCCTGTATATAAGAGAGCCCAGACTGGAATTGGATATTTGGCACAAGAAGCTTCTGTATTCCGGAAGATGAGTGTGGAAGATAATATTTCGGCTGTATTGGAAATGACCAAAACGTCTAAGGAATATCAAAAAGAAAAATTAGAAAGTTTAATTGCAGAGTTTCGCTTGGAAAAGGTTCGCAAAAATTTAGGCGATCAACTCTCTGGCGGTGAACGTCGTCGAACTGAAATTGCCCGTTGTTTGGCTATAGATCCAAAGTTTATAATGCTTGATGAACCTTTTGCAGGAGTAGATCCCATTGCGGTGGAAGATATTCAACATATTGTATGGAAACTAAAGGATCGAAATATCGGAATTCTGATTACCGATCATAATGTGCAGGAAACGTTAAGTATTACTGACCGGGCATATTTATTATTTGAAGGCAAAATTCTTTTT
The DNA here is from genome assembly GCA_015654535.1 of Bacteroidales bacterium. Lineage (GTDB taxonomy): Bacteria > Bacteroidota > Bacteroidia > Bacteroidales > Bacteroidaceae > Bacteroides. The sequence continues at coordinate 6,686 of JAATGU010000047.1, read as the reverse complement.
CAAGGAACTCCTGAAGAGTTGGCTGAAAATAAGATTGTGAGAGAAAAATATTTGAGTAATAGTTTTGTTCTTCGCCGGAAGGACTTCTGATTTAGATAAGCTTAGAGTATTTTTTTGATAATACTTCCATATTCTCCACATACTGAATGCAAAAATTAGTGTGCCAATAAGGGTGTATGTACTGCTATTATCTGTATTTGAAACTGCTTCAATGATTTTGTTTCCTTTATTAAAGGTGTTTGGCGTGAAAATAATGGTTAGGGCATTATTCAATGCGTGTGCAACAATTGGTACCCAAAGGCTTTTGCTATATACATATAAATATCCCAGAACCATTCCTAGTATCATACGTGGAAAAAATCCGAAAAATTGAAAATGAATTGCACTGAATATGATCGCAGTGAAGAGTATGCCGAGATGTGTATTGCGAGCCCAGTTAATTAATATCTTTTGGAGAACTCCACGAAATAATAATTCTTCCCCAATGCCAGCCATTACGGCAATAATCAGAATATTCATTATAAAACCTCCCCAAGTGCCTGCGTTCAATAGTTTATTGGTCATTACTTCGGCAGTTTTTTCAGATGTAATCATCCATTGTTCAATGAATTTCATTGATCCCGGCAAATGTATATTTTGATTCCATGTATTGAGTAAGTCTATGAGCGGGCTCACGGTTATGATTGCAATAATTCCCCAAAACAAAATGGATGGGTGAGGCATATGTAGCTGTAATGTTTTTGTAGTAGGTTCTTTCCATAGAAGAAATTGTGCTATTAGGGGAGCCAGAAAGAAAAGAAAAATGTCCTGGATAATAATTGTAATTCTCAGTCCTGTTGCTTCTTCTATCTTCGAATTAAAAACCATTTGTATGCTTAAAGGGAGAATAGCGATAAGTGCACAACAAAAAAAGACCATTGTGAGCAAACAAAGTTGAGTAAATCCCGGACTTTTTTCAAATATACCTTTTTTCATGGATTAATTGGTTTAGTAATCACTATTTAAATAGCAAAAAAGGCCTTCTGCCGTACAATACGACAGAAGGCCTTTTTTAAATTTCCTAATATTCTATGATTTAGAATTTTGGTCTTGCTTCTTTTACAACTAATGGACGGCCTTCAAAATCTGCGCCATTAAGTTCTGCGATAGCTTTTGCACCTTCTTCGTCGTTCGCCATTTCAATGAAACCAAAACCTTTAGATTTTCCTGTTTCACGATCCATAATAACTTTAACAGAAGTTACGGTACCATAGTCTTCCATAACTTGTTGTAAATCTGATTCCTTAACACGATAGCTAAGGTTTCCAACATAAATGTTCATAATTAAACTAATAAAAATAAATAAATTGATAAAACTCTCTGAAAGATGATCAATAATATGGGGATTAAAATGACAGAGAGTTTACAAAAGCGTTAATAGAAACGAGCGTAAAAACCGTGTGATCGAAATCGAGAAACTAAAACATCATCTTTATGTAGCAAAGTAAAACAATATTTTTGAATCGGCAACCCTTTTCCTTGTTTTTTTTTGATAAAACGTTGTTTTCTTTTTTTTTAATAGGATAATGTATCATTATTCTTTCAATTTATTGATAGTTTTGTCAACTATGTATGCTGATTTTTAGGTTCGTATATAAAATATGCAGCACTTGGCTTAAAAGAATCTAACTGTGGAATAATTTATCAGATAGAAGTTTGATAATTGAAAGATTAACACTAATTTTGCACCCTCTTTGCAGAATAAAGTATAAATCATATAAAAATTGTCAGAATGGACGTTTCATTGCAAAACATTGACAAAGTAAGTGCGTTGCTTACTGTAAAGCTTGAAAAGGCTGATTATCAAGAACAAGTTGATAAATCTTTGAAAACTTTTCGCCAGAAAGCTAACGTTCCGGGTTTCCGTCCGGGAATGGTTCCTGTGAGCTTAGTGAAGAAAATGTACGGAAAGGCTGTTAAAGCTGAAGAAATCAATAAAATTCTTTCAAATACGGTCTATGAATATATAAAGGATCATGACGTAAATATTTTGGGTGAACCTCTACCAAATGAAGATAAGCAACCTGAAATAGATTTTGATGTCATGGACACGTTTGAATTCTTGTTCGACATTGCTTTAGCTCCTGAGTTTAAGGCTGAATTATCGGAAAAGGATACTGTAGACTATTATTCCATTGATGTAACAAGCGAGATGGTTGATCAACAGATAAAAGCTTATACTCAACGCGCTGGTAAGTATGAAAAGGTCGACGAATATCAAGATAAGGATATGTTGAAAGGCTTACTTATTGAGTTGGACGAAGATGGTAATGCAAAGGAAGGTGGTATTCACTTAGAAGATGCTGTCCTGATGCCTGATTACATAAAGAATGATGATCAAAAAGCCCTTTTTAACGGAACAAAAGTAAATGATGTTGTGGTGTTTAACCCCAATACAGCTTATGAAGGACATGATGTGGAGATTTCTTCTCTCTTGAAAGTAAGTAAGGAAGACGTTACTAACTACACCGGAAACTTTAGTTTTCAAGTAGAAGAAGTGACCCGCTTTGTGGACGGTGAACTGAATCAGGAAATTTTTGATCAAGTTTATGGAGAAGGTGTGGTTACTACTGTAGAAGAATTCCGTGCAAAAGTGAAAGAATCTATTGTGGGACAGTTTATTGCTGATAGCAATTATAAATTTTTAATTGATGTCCGTAACTTTTTGATGAACAAGATTGGTAAACTGGAATTTCCAGAAGCTTTACTAAAACGCATCATGTTACTAAATCATCCGGACAAAGGTGAGGAATTCGTAGAAGAAAACTATGAAAAGAGCATTGAAGAATTGACTTGGCACTTGATTAAAGAACAGCTAGTGAAGAATAATGAAATAAAAGTAGAGCAAGATGACATTGTTAATATGGCAAAGGAAGCAACCAAAGCTCAGTTTGCTCAATATGGAATGCTTAATGTTCCGGAAGATATGTTGAATAACTATGCTCAGGAAATGTTAAAGAGCAAGGATAGTGCTGAGGGTCTTGTAAATCGTGCGGTAGAAGCAAAGTTATCTCTTGCATTAAAAACAAAAGTTTCATTGAATAATAAAACGGTATCAATCGCAGAATTCAATGAACTGTTTAAATAAAATAGGCTGTTGAAGGCAGCGATTTGCTAAATCTTCCTAAAAGAGGAGGCTTTTGACCTAAAAAAGGGGTAACTTATAAAAATAAACAAGCATAAGTCAAATTTATTTTTGTAATTTTGTTAGCTCGAAAAAAAGGAAGGTCAAAAGCCTCCTTTCTAATATTAATTTAAAATATTCAATCACTATGGACGATTTTAGAAAATACGCAACCAAACATTTAGGAATGAATGGTTTGGCATTGGATTCAGTGATTAAGTCACAAGCAGGTTATTTAAATCCTTATATATTGGAGGAAAGACAACTGAACGTAACTCAGCTTGATGTTTTCTCTCGTTTGATGATGGACCGTATTATCTTTCTTGGAACGCAGATTGATGATTATACTGCCAATACACTTCAGGCGCAGTTACTCTATCTTGATTCTGTAGATCCTAATAAAGATATCTCCATCTATATTAATTCTCCTGGCGGATCAGTTTCTGCAGGTCTGGGCATTTATGACACAATGCAGTTTATCTCTAGTGATGTCGCTACTATTTGTACAGGTATGGCTGCTTCAATGGCAGCAGTACTGCTAGTGGCTGGCGCGGATAAAAAAAGATCAGGGTTGACTCATTCTCGCACAATGATTCATCAACCGATGGGAGGCGTTCAAGGGCAAGCGTCAGATATTGAAATTACTGCCCGCGAAATTCAGAAATTAAAAAAGGAACTTTATACCATTATAGCTGAACATTCTCATACCGATTTTGATAAAGTATGGGAGGATTCTGACCGTGATTACTGGATGACCGCGGATGAGGCTAAAGAATATGGTATGATAGATGAAGTCCTTACCCGTAAACCCGTGGTTCTATAAATATAAGGTATAAAGAAATTAATTGAACAACAAACATTGGAAGATTCAAAGCCATCAAAAAATAAAAAAAAATGTAGCTTCTGCGGGCGTTCAGAAAGTGAAGTCACTTTTCTGATTACTGGAATGAATGGCTACATCTGTGATAGTTGTGCTACGCAGGCTTACGAAATAGCTCAGGAAGCCATTGGAACAAAGAAACCGACTGCTTCTGTGGAAAAGCTAAATTTTAAAGAACTACCTAAACCATTGGATATTAAAATGTTTCTTGATCAATATGTTATTGGTCAAGACGATGCTAAGCGTTTTCTTTCAGTATCTGTTTACAATCATTATAAACGTTTGTTGCAAAAAGATAACGGAGATGATGTGGAGATTGAGAAATCTAATATTATAATGGTGGGAAGCACAGGAACTGGTAAAACACTTTTGGCAAGAACTATTGCCAAAATGTTACATGTGCCTTTTACTATTGTTGATGCTACTGTGTTGACTGAAGCCGGATATGTGGGAGAGGATATAGAAAGTATTCTTACACGTTTACTTCAAGTAGCTGATTATGATGTTGCAGAGGCAGAAAGAGGGATTGTGTTTATTGATGAAATTGATAAAATAGCCCGTAAAGGAGATAATCCTTCCATTACGCGTGATGTAAGTGGAGAAGGAGTTCAACAGGGATTATTAAAACTGCTGGAGGGTTCCGTTGTTAATGTCCCACCTCAAGGTGGGCGTAAACATCCTGATCAAAAAATGATTCCGGTAAACACCAAAAATATTCTTTTCATTTGTGGAGGTGCTTTTGATGGAATTGAAAAGAAAATTGCTCAGCGGCTAAATACTTATGTAGTAGGATACAATGCCTCTCAGGCTTCAGCCGTGATTGATAAACATAACATGATGCAGTATATCGCCCCTCAGGACTTAAAGTCTTTCGGACTAATCCCTGAAATTATTGGTCGACTGCCTGTACTGACTTATCTTAATCCACTGGATAGAAAAGCATTGCGTGCTATTTTAACTGAACCTAAGAATTCGATAGTAAAGCAATATATCAAACTTTTTGAGATGGATCACATTCAGTTGACTTTTCAGAATGAAGTTTATGAATATATTGTAGATAAAGCTGTGGAATATAAACTCGGTGCTCGTGGACTGCGCTCTATTGTAGAAACGATAATGATGGATGTTATGTTTGAAATTCCTTCTCAAGGCAAGACAAAATATGACGTAACGTTAGAATACGCAACACAACAGTTGGAAAAAGCAAATATATCTCGTCTAAAAACAGCTTAAATTTCAAAAGAGTAGCTGATTAAAGAAAGATTTTTTTTATTTTATTTTAAATAAACGACAAAAAAGTCGTATTATTTAAGAAGTTGTTTATAACTTTGTTTGGAATCCTTTAAATAAGATTTCTGATAATGCATGAAGAACAGCCAAAAACAACTTAAAAACAATGGCAGAGAAGATTAATTTAACGAAACAATTAAAAACGTACTTTGGATTTGATAAATTCAAAGGAAACCAAAAGGCAGTTATTGAAAATGTACTTGCCGGGAATGATACGTTTGTGCTTATGCCTACTGGCGGGGGTAAGTCTCTTTGTTATCAGTTGCCTTCCTTAATAATGGAAGGAACGGCTATCGTTATATCTCCCTTAATTGCCTTGATGAAGAATCAAGTAGATGCCATGCGCAACTTCAGTGAAGAAGATGGAATTGCTCATTTTATTAATTCTTCTTTGAATAAAGCCGCTATTGATCAGGTTAAATCAGATATCCTTTCCGGAAAGACAAAACTACTTTATGTGGCACCCGAATCCTTAACGAAAGATGAGAATGTAGAGTTTCTTAAGCATATTACCATTTCTTTTTATGCGGTTGATGAAGCACACTGTATTTCGGAATGGGGGCATGATTTCCGTCCTGAATATCGTCGTATTCGTCCCATTATAAATGAAATAGGACAGGCGCCTCTCATTGCTTTAACTGCTACAGCTACTCCAAAGGTACAGCACGATATTCAAAAGAATCTCGGAATGGTTGATGCGGAAGTGTTTAAATCTTCTTTTAATCGACCCAATCTTTATTATGAGGTACGTCCCAAAACAGCAAGCATTGACAAGGATATTATAAAATTCATTAAGGCTAACTCTGGAAAGTCTGGAATTATCTACTGTTTAAGTAGGAAAAAGGTGGAGGAGTTAGCGGCAATTTTACAGACTAATGGGATTAATGCCCGTGCTTATCATGCCGGAATGGATTCGGCCACCAGAACTGAGAATCAGGATGATTTTTTAATGGAGAAGATAGATGTGATAGTGGCTACTATCGCATTTGGTATGGGAATAGACAAGCCCGACGTTCGTTTTGTAATTCATTACGATATTCCTAAAAGTCTGGAAGGTTACTATCAGGAAACTGGTCGTGCGGGACGTGATGGAGGCGAAGGTGTATGCGTTACCTTCTATGCCAATAAAGACTTGCAAAAACTGGAAAAGTTTATGCAAGGCAAACCTGTGGCAGAACAGGAAATAGGCAAGCAGCTTCTGCTAGAAACAGCTGCATATGCCGAATCTTCAGTATGTCGAAGAAAATCTTTATTGCATTACTTCGGCGAAGAATATACAGAAGAAAATTGTGGAAATTGTGACAATTGTTTAAACCCTAAGAAACAAGTGGAAGCTCAGGATTCATTATGTGC
>JAATGU010000004.1 GCA_015654535.1 Bacteroidales bacterium | reverse complement strand
TCTGGCTTTCCAATTGCCTTTCCTATTATACTAGTCAACTCTTTAAATGTATAATTCCTATCACCCAGAATCGGCTGAACACTTTTGCCTTTAAAATCCTGATTAACTAGATGGTTTGCTGCAATAAAAGCAATATCTTTTGTAGCAACCATTGGTATTTGATGGTCTGCATCTGCAGTGGTAACATTTATGCCCATTTCTTTTATTAATGGAATATTCAGCAGAACGTTATCTATAAAGTATGCTGGACGCAGGTGAAGTACATTCACATCATCGAGCAGATTCAATTTTACTTCCAGCTCCGCAAGGCCGGCAATAAGACCGTTACTTTCGTGCATATGTGCTCCGCAACTGCTCAGGTTTACAATGTATTTTATTCCCGACTTTTGAATTGCCGCAATGATTCCATCTCCCACTTTCCTCTGAAATGCTCTGTAACTAGTCGCCGTAAAACTGGGCGGGGTCATCACGTACGCACTATCTGCATTTTTAAATGTGTCTGCAAGCACCTCTACATCTGTAATATCGGCAAGAATCACTTCTGCCCCCATATCCTCGAACGTTTTTAGTTTGTCAGCCGTTCTTGCAATTAGTTTTACCTTATGTCCTTTCTTCAAAAGGATTTCTGAGATTTTACTTCCAACTTTACCAGTTGCACCTAATACTACAATTGTCTTTTTCATTTTTTTCTGATGTTTTATAATTTGCGACAAATTTATATCTTTGTTTCTTAAATAAATAGTAGGTACAAAAATGTATTATAGTATCAAAAAAGTAAGTAATGAGAAAAACAAATTCTACAAATTCTTTCAATGAGATAGAATTAGCCGCAATTTGCCCTATGCACAATGTTATGAGAACGTTAGGCGGTCGGTGGAAAATTGCTTTGCTATATTTCATTCATCAGGAGTATAACCGATTCAGCTTGTTGCAAAAGAAAATGCCATTCATAACCACTAAAATGCTAAGCCAACAATTAAAGGAGTTGGAGCAAGACGAGCTTGTAATAAGAAAGATCTATGCTGAAATGCCTCCCCGCGTAGAATATTCATTAACAGAGAAAGGACAATCTCTATTGCCGGTTTTGGAGGACTTGTATGATTGGGGAGAGAAACATATGAAAAGTAATCAATAAAAACAATCATACTGGGTGGGCTACTCAATTTCTTTTTCAAAGGGAACTTGACCATTTATATTGATGTACTGAGTAGCAAAGTCCACATGCCAATATACAAGTGCTCCATTTATAATCCAAACTTTAGTAAGTCAGAATAGATAAGTGTTCGTATGTATCCAAATCTTAGAATATTATATTTCGATTTTTTTATTGTAGATCATTTATATCAGCATCATAGATTAGTCCCTAATTATATTTTTGAAGGCAAATCAAAACAATAAATTTCCCTGTTTTAATTAAAGGAAGCACGGAATTCGAGTGGAGTTACGTTCGTTTTCTTTTTAAATAGTTTGTTAAACGATTGTGGATATTCAAATCCTAAAATATATGCTATCTCGGAAACAGAAACGTTTGTGGTAGAGAGATATTCCTTAGCTTTTTCAATCAACTTTTCGTGTATGAATTGTTGGGCATTTTGACCTGTTATAGCGCGGAGCATATCGCTTAAGTAACGAGGAGATAAGTTTACCTGCGAAGCCAAATATTCAACGGTCAAGAGCCCTGCATTCAGTCCTTTGTTGCCATTTAGGTAGTCATCCAAGAGCTGTTCCGTTCTAAAGAGCAGATCATGATTGACGGCTTTACGTGTTATAAATTGGCGTTTATAAAAGCGTTGACTGTAATTGAGCAAAACGTCTATATAGGAAACCAAAACATCCTGACTGGTTTCATCAATTGCTGTGTTCAGTTCATTATCAATGTTCTTAAATAATCCCAGAATAATGTTTTTTTCGCTTTCAGACAGGTGTAGAGCCTCATTGGTGTCATAGCTAAAGAAGCCATATTTCTTAATATTCTTACCCAAAGAATAATTTCTGATAAAATCTGGATGCATGAAAATGACAAACCCCCTATATTTGGTATCAGGGTCAGAACTAATGATCTGATTGGGGGCGGTAAACATCATAC
>JAATGU010000051.1 GCA_015654535.1 Bacteroidales bacterium | reverse complement strand
GAATCATACTGCAACAATTCCATCTTTTCATCTTTCTTAAGAGGAAGATTAGTACAAATGAAATTGATCAGGAACATTTTATTAGTAATATTTCTTATGGCAAAGGCGGAATCCTGATGTAAAGATTCAGAAGCTTTAATATATCGGATAGTTAGATCTTTACAAGTATCTACCAATGCATCAAATTCTTTATTTTCCTTTGGTGGCATCACTTCTTCAAGCAATTTAACATTCCCTTTTAAATAAGGAGATGTCTCCGTTATATTTTGTAGCTTAAAACGCTTCAGTCCTTGAATAATTACAGTAGTGGACTGATCAGGCATCTCAAGTACACGAACAATTTTACCTATTGTCCCGGTAGCATGAAGATCACTAAAATCAGGGCTGTCCGTATCAGCTAATTTCTGGCAAACAACTGCAATATATGCATTATTTTTATATGCATCATTAACAAGTTTCAAAGAGGATTCTCTCCCCACAGATATTGGCAATACAACGCCTGGAAACAAAACCATATTTCTTAAAGGCAAGACAGGAAGGCTGTCATCTACCTTAATATCAAACAAATGTTCCTCATTGCCATCAAAATCAGCTATAAAAGAGAAACCATTATCATTTGAGTCTTCCATTTCGCTTAAGTATTTTTTTCTTATCATTTTTACTTATCATTTCGAGGTTATGTCTGTCCGACTGTTAAAACCGAGTGCAAAGGTAATCTATTCTTTATTAATAACTAAAGTTTATTGCATAAAATAAAGCTTCTCATTACAGATTCCAAAATAGAATTTTTATCGGAATTATCCAAATATCAATATAACAAAAATAGCACACAGGTTCATATTATTACTTTTTTAAATATCTTTAATATTAGATAAAAAAAACTTGTAAACATCGTTGCTTACAAGTTCATTTTGGGGTGCACCCTCAGGGACTCGAACCCTGGACCCATTGATTAAGAGTCAATTGCTCTACCAGCTGAGCGAAGAGTGCAAAAAGAAATACTTTATTAAAGTAGAAAAGTGCACCCTCAGGGGCTCGAACCCTGGACCCATTGATTAAGAGTCAATTGCTCTACCAGCTGAGCTAAGAGTGCATTCTTATTTTCTTTTTTGCGGTTGCAAAGGTAGCCTTTTATTTTATTTTGCCAAACAAATAGTCTACTTTTATTGCCTGTTTTCCCTCGCTTTAATCAAACTCATAAAAGTCAGATGGCGTATTTCGCTTTAATGCGATGACTTGCAAATCTTTACCTACTATAATTCCTTTTTCTTTCAATTTCCATTCTACTGTTTTAAATGCAAGTTCGGGATGATTATTGTCTTTGCTTAGGTGACAAAGCCATATGTATTTAAGATTTTCATGGATATTCTCTGCAAGAAAACAGGCCGTGTCTATATTGCTCATATGTCCATTTGGACCTGAGATGCGTTCTTTTAGATATTTAGGATAAGGTCCCATACGAAGCATTTCTGAATCATAATTGGCTTCCATTATTAGATAATCAGCTTTACATATATAGTGTGCTGCTGTTTCGGTAATATGACCAAGGTCTGTCAGAAAAGAAAATATTTTATCTTCAATTTCTATGCAATAACCTACATTATCAGTTCCATCATGAGGAACTTCAAAAGCTAAGATCTTAAAATCTTCTATTATTATTGGTTCCTCTTTATTGATATAATGTGCCGAAGTGGAAAGCTTTTCTGTCATACAGTAGCTTTTGTTTATTCCTTCATGGATCTCTTTGGTAGAATAAATAGGGATATTGTACTTTTCACCTAAATAGCCTACGGATTTAATATGATCTGCATGGTCATGAGTCACAAACACAGCACGAATAGTACTTAAAGGAATATTAATTTCTTTAAGATTTTTCTTAATCGTACGAATTCCGATACCTGCGTCAATTAAAATGCCGTATTTTTCTGTGCCTAAATAGTAACAGTTCCCACTGCTTCCACTTGCTAAGCTTATAAATTTTATTTTCATTTTGTGTAAATCAAGACGTTCATTTTACCATCGACGTAGTAAAACGGATGCAAATGTACGAAAAAGGATGAAGAACTATCCTCTCATCGTTTCCTTTTTGTTTATCATTTTAATTATTTTTGAAAAAACAGAATATTCCAGCTCTAAAAGTTGGTCCCTTTTTGCAAGATAAGACTAAATTTAATGAGCATCATTACTTACTGACGATCATTTTTTTTCTTTGGAAGAAGGTGCCTTTTCTGACTCAGGAGGTATTGAGTCTTTCGGTTGAGTTATTAAAAGTGTCTTTTTTCGGTTCCATGGTAAAAGCTCTCGCCATGAAGTAAAATCTTTTTTATACATAATACCAACACCTTGTGTATTCAAGGTTGTTCTTGTATAATACTTATCATTGGATTGGTTATATGCTTTCAACCGTATTTCGCCCAATTTAGTAAGTAAATATTCTATATCAAAGTTTCCAACAAAATTGGTAGTAACAGTCGGACTTTCCCTATATCCAAAATTACCATTAATTAACAAACGATTGTTTAGTAGTTGACCAGAAAGCATTCCTTCAAATTCCATGTTTGTCCATCCTTTAGTACCTGTACTTCCATTGATACCAATATTCCAGTTATTACTGTTTATTACTTGTGACAATACATTGTTTAACTGCCCGGAAAGTGTAGAAGATAACACAGAACTCATAGCACTAGAATTTTGCGTTGTATTTGTATAGTCTTGAGTATAAAACTTTCCAATGCCCAGAAGGTAAAGAGTCTGCATATTTATTTGATCATCTGTACTGACTATATTTTGTACAATACGTTGTTTTTCCTCACTTTCAGTAGGCAATTCTATACTAAGCTTCACAGTGGGATGTTGCAAAATGCCACTAATATCCATCACACAGTTAACTTTTACGTTTGACTGCTTTATGTCTTCGGGCACTTCTGATCCCAGATCACTTAATGATACCGAATTTACTGTATATATGGCTTTCATGTCAAGATTAGCATTCATAGGATTTCCATTAAAACTTATTGAACTACCCGATTTGATATTAAAATCTTTACGAATAACTTCTTGAAGGCTAAATTTGTATGTTCCATAATCCAATGTATAGTTTCCGAACATTTTAACGTCTCCTTTATTATAATACTGCATCCGAATATTTCCTGTCCCTTTTCCAACAATATAATCATTAGAAGTAGGGTCTACCACTATTTTCATAGAGACATCTGGCGTAGCATCTATAAGCATATTCAGACGAATATCCATATCGGACTCAGCTTCTTTTTCTGCGTTTTTTTGAAGGAAGCGATTCACAAAGAAAGATGAATCTTG
>JAATGU010000080.1 GCA_015654535.1 Bacteroidales bacterium | reverse complement strand
TACAAATATATATTTACGGTTCAGGAGCAAATAACAAACAAGCGGGAGCTATGCAAAACGATATAATGAAAAATTGGAATAAAGGTCTTTCATATACTGATTCTAAAACTGGAGAAAAATATAAGGTCAGTTTTGATGTCAAAGTTCAGGTATATAATAAAGATAATCCTAAAGAGGGTCCTGGCGTTTTTTCAAATAAGAACAATCCTTTTAGTACGGCAAACTTTATAGAAGTTGGCGCAACATCTAAAGAAGTAAGTCGGTCATTCGTATCAGGAGGAGATGAAGGTCAATGGCGTGGATATGGAACTGATTCCGCACCTCATGAATTTGGGCATTTAATAGGCCTAGGAGATCAATATACTGATTCTAAGGGGGTAAATCCCAATTGGGGTGGTAATATTATGGCTGAACCAGCAGGAAGAGGAACTGTTGATCAAAGAAATATAGATGCTGTTGCAGCTCCGTTAGTAAATCAATATCAGAATTCAAAACAATACTATTTTAATCAGAATTCAAAAAATTGTTCACAACAATTTAATACTAAAATCGATGAAAGCAACCCTAGTTGGTAAATCACTTCTTATAACAGTTTTTGTTTTGATAATAAGTTGCTCTTCTGCAATCAAGACAGACGAAAATCTTAATGGAAAGTCGATTGAGTTTATTAGAGAAACCATTGGAGCTCCTACTTATGAGAAAGAATTTGTTCTTACCAAAGCACTATACGAATATCAATATGGACTTTTATCTTACTATCCAGAACCCAACGGTAAAAATATACAAATCAGAGAGTTTGGATGGAATAAAAACCATAAAAAGACAGTAGTTTGGTTTCATAAAATCAACTATAAATGGGTGTCATTATGTAATGTTACTTGGAATCCAGATAAAACTAAATTCTAATATTGAAAGTATTTGGTTTATAATATAAAAAACCCTGCAATTGCAGGGCTTTTTATATTATAATGTGGCTACATTTTTATTAAAGAAGTCTTTAAATTTTTTGGTGGTAAGCATTTTATCAATGATTTTAAAGACGGTACTTTTGTCTTCCTCGTCGAGCTGTTGGATAAGCTGCATTTGCTCCACCGTGTTTTTGCCGGTTCTACCGGACTTTCAGCATTTACTCCTTGTTACAACGGCAACATAGCCGGTATACAGTGGAGTGTGCCTAGCGAAAGTCTGGGTTATAACCGTGCTTATACTTTCGGTTACGATGGATTGAACCGTCTGATGGATGCGAAATATTGTGGGTTTAACGGTAATGTAGTAAGTGGTACTTCTGATAAGTACAATGAAACCTTTACGTTTGACAAAATGGGAAACTTCAATTCATTAACCAGAAATGAGAACGGAGCTGCTATCAATAATCTCAGTTTTACCTATATTGGTAATCAGATGAGCAAAGTGGATAATTTAATTTCTCCTGCTCCATTTATTCCTTATGGTTCCGAGGCTTTTAAAGACAGTTTAAATGCTGGCCCAGAATACACTTATGATAAAAATGGTAGCACTGTTTCCGATCTTAATACAGGTATTAGTACTATTCAATATAATTTATTAAATTTGCCGGATCAGATTCAGTTTCCCGAAGGGCATAAGAATCTGTATACCTATGATGCTAGTGGTAAGAAGCTGGAGGCGGTAAACTATACGGTAAATAATATCGTCAATGTGCCGATAGGAACTATTAGTACCTTGCCAGCTAGTTCATCGGACTATACAAAGCTAACAACGGATTATGTAGGTAATATGATTTATGAAAATGGTTCGTTGAAAGAGATTTTATTACCAGATGGATATTGGCAAAACGGCGTATATTACTACTACCTGAAAGATCATCTAGGTGATACACGGGTGGTGATAAATAACAGTGGAGCAGTGATAGAGAGAAGTCACTATTATCCGAGTGGCATGCGTTTTTATCCTGAAAGCACGAGCAATAGTGCTGCACTCCCTTACCGCTATAACGGTAAAGAGATGGAAGCGATGAATGGACTGAATCAATATGATTTTGGAGCAAGGAGAAGAGGAACGGGATTACCGGTATGGACGGCTCGTGACCCACTAGCAGAGAAACATTATAATATTTCACCTTACGTTTACTGTGCTAATAATCCGATAAATCTTATTGATCCTGATGGAATGGATTGGTACAAAGACAAAGATGGTACTAATCAATACAATCCAGACTTAAATAAGGATAACCAAAAGGACATACTTGGTAAAGATCAAAGTTATGTAGGCGAAACTTATCAGGTAAAAGATGATGATGGTAACGTTACTACTGATTACCGGAAAGATGGAAGTATAATATATACAGATGAAACCGATGCTTACAATAGAATGTGGTCACAGGCTCATGATCATTATAAAAATCAAAAAGAAGTTGGTGGAGCAACTCTTAAAAATGGTGATGTTTTAGTGCTTCCAGACTATAAGAATGATAACTCTACAACTAAGTATGATGAGTATGGCTATTCTATTGGGAAAGGGAAGATTACAGATAGCGAAGGAAATACATTTAAAATTACAGGATTTGTACATACTCATCAAGATCCAAAAGCTGGAGATGCCACTCCTTCATATTATACGGGAGATGGTTATGGAGACTTGGGGATTTCAAGACAAATGGGAGGCTTACCTATAATGACTATTGGTTATGATGGTTACATCCACGCAGCTTTTGATGCTAATGTAAATGTCCGAATTACAAATGCAACTATTGACATGAACGGTTTGACGAGAAGATCACTTCTTAATGGAACTAATTTAACGCCATGGTTAAATACTTATCCGACAAAAAAAACGATAACTTATGAAATATGGAAATATAATAAGAATTAGTTTCTTGATATTTGTAGCTTTTATATCATGCTCGAAATCAAAAAGCTCTGGACATCTGAGTAGTGGTTCAGTAATCTTGAAAGTTAACACATCAATTGAATTAAGGAATGATGTACGCTTAATTATTGAAGACTGCTTAAAAAAATATCCTCAATATAATAGTTTTGTATTGTCACGTTGTCCAAGAAAGTTAAGCGCAGACAATTTTGACGAGATTTTAAGTAATGATTTTCTTATTGGTCCTGCATTTAAACAATCAAGCCATGATAAGATTCCATTGTTATATTTTGAATTTAAAGGGAAAAAAGTATTTATAAAATGTGGTTTGGAAGAATTGTATGCTGATTCTCGTTATCAAGATTCAATTTATCAATCACAGC
>JAATGU010000124.1 GCA_015654535.1 Bacteroidales bacterium | reverse complement strand
ATATATTAAACCGGATGGCTTATATCAGTCCCAATGCATCTGATGAAGTTTATCAGATATTACTTCCGAATTTCTGGACAAAAGAATAAGCTGAATATAAGCTTAGATAGATTTTTATAGGGTATCGCGGAGACGCTTACAAACCAACGATTTATTTCGGTACTTGTCACGGTCTTGTTCACAAATACTCCTTGCTTTTTATATGCTTGCGTAAGCATGATTTTTATCTCACTCCTTGAATAGAGGGAACCTTCATCAAACAAGCGGTGAACAGCCGTTCGCATGGGGACGGAGTTCTTTATCGCATGCTCGTTTTGCTTATTGATGGAACGTTCCATTGCTTTCACATTATAATCTAATTTCTCACGGATAAATTTACTGCCCAACTTTTCGTAGCATGCATAAAGTGTCTGGTCATCTTTGCCTGTTATCAATCTCGAGAGTAAGTGTTGGTATTTCTTTTGCGCTTTTTCATTTGGATTGACACGTAATTTTTCGAGTGCTTCAAAGCGGAGCAACAGTAGGGCAAATCGTCCTTTGCGGGTCCGTTGGCGGTGTAGAGCCAAGCGTTCATCATCACTAAAAAGATGTTGCTCGGGAGTATGTTCTATATCAAAGAAGCCAGTGGATCGGTATGCCTCGTACAGATTAGAAGAGCAAGTGTAGAGTGCTTTGACCTTCTCAGCCTCGTAGAAATTGCTGATCAGGAAAGGGTCGGGTTTTCCCGCTTGGTCTAAGTAAGGCAGATAACAATTGTTGCCTATTGCCTCCCTAAGCAACGTCCGCTCTCCATCGTTCGTGGCTTGTTTTAAAACTTTTTGCCAACCGGTGTAAGTCTTTTCGGCTCCTTGCAGCCAACTCTCAATTTCACGTTCAGTTTTATATTCTAAATTGGGCCGGATGGTACTGATATGGGTAATGCTTCGCACTCCGTTTCTGAATCTTCCCACAATTTGTATGGCCTCGGTTCTGGGATCAATAGCCGATTGCGGCGCGCCATGCATGTCGGAGATCAGAATCACATGAGGAGGAATATTCGATAGAATATCCACCGCAGAGAAAAAACGGGAAGTGAAGAAGTTGAACGGCATCAATTCATCAATCAAGGTCGATTTCTTTCTCTTTCCGGCTTTCCAAAGTTTGAAAGTACTCTCCTCACTGCAAAAAGTATAGCAATCTTGCAACGCGGGAACATCTACAAAGAGCGAATCAATGGTATCAATGGAGTTTGTAAAGATACATACCCTTGACTTCTTAGTCAGTTTCAATTCAGATAGTAGCTCAATCAGCGATTCGCACATGTTGTTTGTGGTGATCAGCCGCATCTTTTTTTTATAATCATAAGTAGGCACAATGCGCAGAATTCTAAACCCTTGATTCTCCAGCCGGACATCATCGGCAATGATAGGCGTAGCCGAAACCATCGCTTTAGATTGGAACAAGAAAAAATCGCCCATTGGTTCGCAAATACTCTCTCGATAGTCAACATCTTGTACTAACTTCTCGCATTCATCAAATAGCAGGAAACATTCGTTGTACATATTCAACTGAAGTTCCTCCATCGCCTCCTTTACCTTATGAAAACTCTCTGGAGTGGTTAATATCTTATAATTATCCGCACCGTTTTTCTCTAAAAAATCAATGATATGTTGCACCATTACCCCCTTGTGAACAGCCAACGTGCATTTATGCTTTTTCGCCTTATCCACAATGACAGGCACATTAGGTTCAATGATAATCGACTTTCGGGCAGCAGTCAGTTCGCAGTAAGTAGCACCCAGTCCGGGTAACATTTTATTAATTACACAATGGGTAGGCAGCGCGCTGAAACCCTCTCTCTTTAATGCGTCAGAGAGATATTCCCCCTCATCAATCCTGATGATTCTTTCTCGTAACATAGTCAGTTTTGTTTAAATCCTTTTGTCCTGTAAAGATACCCCTTTTTTCTGAGAAAGAAGCAATACTCTTGCCGGGTTTCTCTTTATGTTTTGCCCAATGTGTCCAGACATATTTTTATTTCTTCAAGACACATTTTCGGAGGTGCACGTTGGTTCCGCTCGCGGGCTTTTATTTTTTTTAGTGATATACGAGTAGAACTTTAATATTGTTTGCTTAATGCTTGAAATATAATATTTACATTAGTATATTTATTTAATTAAAAATTTTATCATAATTATTTCTTATTTTGTAAAATTAGCAGTAGCTTTGTGAAAGCAAGTAAAATTATAATGTGAAAACATGAAAAAAGCGTTACCTAAACTATTCATTCTATCTATGATTCTCACTTCCCTGCCAGTTTTAGCCCAACCGGTGCTGCGCAAAGAGTATAACATGTTTCGTGGAGAAGATGTGATTATCAAACAGCAGGTAAAATTCAAACATCCCGGCAGAGCGGGAGATAATGTACTCTGGGACTTTAGCAAACAGGAAGCGGTTAATGAAAAGTATAAGTTATCTTATACCCGTTCTGATTCCGTAGTTACCGGTTGTGAGCACCGTACCCTTTACCACTACCTCTTAAGGAATGATTCCCTCTTTTCCCTGGGATATGAAAACACCACCACCCTAATGGAGAATCAAAGACCTGAATTACTACTGACTTATCCCTTTGCCTATCAGAAAAGGATCGAAGACTATTTTTATGGCACAGGAAATTATTGCCGCCGTCTGGAACTGACTGCCCAGGGAAGAACTTTTACGCAAGCCGATGCTTATGGCATGATCATGCTTCCCAATGGTGATACCCTGCAACATGTATTGCGGGTGCGTTCGGTAAAGAAGATTGCCGAAAAAATGGTTCCATCTGTGCAAAAAGATTCAATTATACTCCCGATAATTCATACGGACAGCATTGATTACCACCTGAACAATGACAGCGCGTGGATGCAGGTGGAAACCTACCGTTGGTATGCCGATGGTTATCGCTATCCTATTTTTGAGACGGTGGAAAGCACAACGTATAAAGCGAATAAACCATTTAATCACTTTAATACCGCTTTCTTTTATTCTCCGGATGAACACGGTTATCTGAACGATGATCCCGAGAATCTGGCCAAACTGGATGAACAGGAAAAGGCCGATGAGAAAGCCCGGGAAAATGCTTCAGGCAATAACGGGCACTCATCAGGAAATGATCCGAACAAAGAATTGATTAATTACAATGCCTATATTGAACGCGGCAGTAATCAACTTTCATTGGAATATAATCTGAATGAATCCGCGGAAGTAACTATTTCTTTGTATGATATGCAGGGAAGACTACTGGTGAACTATCCCAAAACACTCCACCCTTCCGGATTCTATCAGGAAGCAATTTCCTTGGATGGTTTTCAGTTAGGGGAATATTTGCTGAGGATTGTAGTGAATGATAAAGTCTATGGAGAAAAGATTATAAAACAGGATTAAAGAATAATGCCATATGAAATCAATAGATTTATTTACGTATCAATATAAGTTCAAACGGTGGTTATTACCACTCTTGATGATATTTGCATGCTTAACGTTTTCCCATGCCCAGTCAGCGGAACAGAATTATATCCTGACCCGGACGATGACTGATTCCACCGGGACTGCTTATTTGGATGCAATCCAATACTATGACGGCCTCGGGCGTCCGGTACAGACCGTGGAAAAAGGCATCACCCCCAGTGGAAAAGACATGGTCACTTTGCAAGAGTATGATAGCTTTGGAAGGGAAAGCAATCTCTGGCTCCCGACTCCCTACGCCGGAAACGGTAATTTCACAGATCCGGCTGCCATCAATGCAGAGTCTAAAAACACTTATAGTGATAACGCCCCTTATTCCCGTCCTGTCTATGAAGCCTCACCTTTAAACCGGGTACTGGAACAATATGGCCCCGGTCAAAATTGGCAGACAAATAACCGTTCGGTAAAAAGCGCTTTTCTGACAAATGATAATTCAAAAGATACACTAAGATGCGCTTATTATTCCGTCACCACGGATAACAAGTTGAAAAAAGCGGGCAACTATGATAATTGTCAGTTGTATGTTACCCGCACAATGGATGAAGATAACCATAAAGTCTATGAGTTTAAGGATAAATTGGGGCAGGTTGTCCTGACCCGTCAGGTTAATAACGGGCAGCTTCATGATACCTATTATGTCTATGATGATTTCGGGAACAGATGCTTTGTCCTTCCCCCGCTGGCAGCAGACGGGCTTACCACGGATAAAACATACAATGAAACGGAAGATGCCCTGCAAAAGTATGCTTATCTGTACCGCTACGATGAGCGTAACCGTTGTATCAGGAAGAAACTTCCCGGTGCGGAAGCTATAAGTATGATCTATGACAAGGCGGATCATCTGATCTTTTCCCAGGACGGAGAACAACGCAAACGGGGTGAATGGACTTTCAGCGTTCCCGATGTTTTTAACCGAGCAGTTGTCACAGGTATCTGTAAGGGAGACACCACCGCTATCAAAAACACCATTGTTAGTGGAAGTTTTGTCAGTGGTAACAGCGGTTTTATGAATACCGGCTATCAATTGTCCAATCTGACCCTCACTTCCACCCGGTTACTGACAGTGAATTATTACGATAGTTATACTTATCAGAACTTGCTGGCAGATTCGGTTAAGACTCAATTAAGTTATACCTATAAAGAAGGCTATGCCCAAAAGTATGTGAATACTCTTTATCCGGAAATCTCCGCCAAAGGAATGCTGACGGGTACACGTATTTATGAGTTAAGCAATCCGGATAAATACAAGATTCAGGCCTATTACTATGACGACAGGGGACGTGTGGCGCAAACACGTTTCACCAATTTCTGGGGAGGTTACGACCTTGTCTATAATCAATACGACTTTACGGGAAACATATTGAAAACACTAAAGGCACACAATACAAGTCTTATCTCCTATCCTGTCACAGAATTGTATGAACATGCCTATGACCACGCCGGACGTTTACTGACAACACATTATCAATTAAGGGATAACCCGAAAATCCTTCTGGCACAAAACACCTACGATGAACTGGGACGTCTGGCAACTAAATACCTTCATAATCAGACCGACACCATCGGTTATGAATATAATATCCGTAACTGGGCTACCCGCATAAAAGATGGAGGCTTTGATGAAAAGATCTATTATAATGCCAATCTTCCCGGCACCGCAACTCCGCTTTACAATGGGAATATATCGGCAACTTCATGGACCTACAAGAATGTCATCAATTGCTACAAATTTAATTATGACAGCTTTAACAGATTGACATACAGCTCTATGGGAGATAATCTGGCATATGAAGAATCATTAGACTATGATAAACAGGGCAACATCATCCGTTTATTTCGTAGCGATAAAATAGGATCAACAATAGATTATTTGTCAATGAACTATACTGGCAATCAATTAAGAAAGGTTAGTGACGAGTCCGGTTCCCAAAATAAACCGGACATAAAGGAATATAATGATCTGTCTGACTTGACCAATGAGTTTCTTTACGATGCCAATGGCAATATGATTGCAGATTTTGACCGTGAAATAGTCTCCATCCGGTATAATTTATTAAATTTGCCGGATACGATACAGTTTAAGAACGGTAATCAGATTATCAATCGTTATGCGGCCGACGGAAGCAAGCTCCGTACCGATTATTTTACGTTGGCCACCCCGGTGGTGGTACCGATTGGCAATGTGTGCAAGTGGGAGTTTCAGGTGGATGTGGTTAATCAGGATACCCGTATGTTTGTGGATAACTTTGAATATACTTTATGGAAGGACCCCGACATGGATGCGATTAGTCTGACTCGAATTGGTAATTCGGAAGGATATGCCACCTTTGGTATGAATCCGAAAGTCTCGTACTATTATTACCGAAAGGATCATCTCGGCAATAACCGTGAAGTCTGGAGGGCTAATGATAATAAAACCCTTCAACGGATGCAGTATTACCCATCCGGATTACCTTGGGGGGAATGTGAGAATATGGGAACACAACCCTATAAATACAATGGGAAAGAGTTTATAGAAATGCATGGTTATGATACGTATGATTACGGATGGAGAGGGTTGTATGCTGCGACTATGCGGTTTGATACAATGGATCCGATGGCGGAGAAATATTATTCTGTTTCGCCGTATGCGTATTGTGCCAATAATCCTATTAATTTAATTGATCCGAACGGACAAGAAATAAGAATAACAACTCGGTACGATAAAGAAAATGATAAAATTGTATATAATTATTCTGTTACAGGAGTTGTATATAATAATTCGGACAATAAGAATCTGGATATGAATGCTTTACTTAATGGAATTACAAATCAGCTAAATAGTGTTTATACAACTTCTAGCAATGATTATTCTACTTTCATGACTTCAAATTTACGCATTGTCTCTTCTGTAGACGATATTAAATTGACAGATAATGTTTTCCAAGTTGTTAATGAAGAAGATCTGGGTAATGGTAATGGTAATCGTCTTGCAAAAGGTGATAAAAATGGCCTCAATGTTGATATATCAAGTAAAACTGCAGAAAAAATCATTTCGGGGGAAAATAATAGGAGCGTTGCGCACGAATTTGGCCATATAGCTGGTTTGGAACATTTAGCACTACCTGAAGATGTTCGTAATATAATGATGCAAACGAAAAGAGTTACAGAAATAGGTGGTGATCCATCACTCGCAACCAGATTAAATTATAAACAAATAAAAGAAATGCAGCAAAATTATATTAGTGGCAAGCTAAATCATTTTTCCCCGATTCGAACCTTCCTTTTAAAAAAATACCTTGTAAAATGAATAAAATATATATTTTAGTAATAATTTGTTTATTAATATCCTGTACTAGTAAGCAAAAAAAAATAAGGAATAATGATGTTGATGTATATCTATCACTAGATTTCGAAAGAATTAATAAGGAAGTAGCAAAGGTCTGGATTAATGACTCTTTGAGATTTAACCGTATATTCTTTTATGATTATAAAAGTGATTATGGTATAATTGGAATGAAAGTAGCTAGCCTTAGTAAGGTTGATAAAAAAGTAAAATTTAAGATACAACTGATTAATATAGATAAAAAAAAATTCTATCACAAACGTTTTATTGATACTACTTTCTTTTATAACATTGATAAGTATGATGCAATACAACTCACTTACCACAACATATATAGAGGCTTTCGTATTTTTAATAATATAGATAATCCAGAACAATGGGAGGTAGAATAGAAAAGATCCAAGTATTTATAAGTTTCTTATTCCTACAAAGGAAACAATATTATCCCTGTAGCTCATGACAAATAGTCTGCTCTTTAAAAAGTTACAAAGCATAATAAAGAGAAATAAATAACAGGGATTACTTCTCAATATTGCTATATGCATTATGATGCAAATCGGGGAAAAATCTATTTTAAAGAGAGAACATATTATTGAACAGAATGGTTAATTTGCTAAATACATGAAATTGCAATTGTAGAAAGATTGTTGCTGCCCTGTTTTTATAGTAACTAATATAAATTATAAGTCTAAAAAATATGGAAATTCCTAAAAGATTATTGATTATAGCTTGCATGCTATCTTTTTTGTCTTTCGCATACGGACAAAGGGATGTAAATATACCTAATGTAGTTCCTCCATCACCTAATATTAGAAATATTCTTAAATATGGAGAGTTTCCAGTATCTAATTATACCGGTGTCCCTGAGATTAGTATACCAATATATACAATCAATCTGAAAGATATAAATATCCCGATAAATATATCGTATAATGCATCAGGGATAAGAGTTGACGAAGAAGCCAGCCGATTGGGATTAGGTTGGACACTAAATGCCGGAGGGATAATATCCCAGACTATTATGGGAAGATTTAATGATTTCTATGAAAATGCTTATTTTAGTTCACCTTCAGATAACAATTTACGCGATCTGACACAAATATATCATTCTGATAAATATACGGTGAGTGATTATAATAGCCCTTTACCATTTACACTATATAATATGAGTAAGTTCGATTTTTACTGTGGACTCGACGGTGATAATATAGACTGTGGAGGCACTGAATTTGTACCGGATATATTTAATTACAATTTTATGGGATATTCCGGAACATTTATATTTTCTAGAACAGGACAAATCATAAAAGAAAAAGAAGATAATCTGATTATTACTCCAATAATTAATAAACAAATAATCGGTCCTAAAAAACTTGAATCTTGGGTTATAATAACGCCAGATGGTATGAAATTCTATTTTGAACAGACTGAACAAGCACAAATGTCGAGTTTTATATCTGGTCCACAGATTTATAATAGTAGCTTTTATTTAACTCAGATAGAATCTGTGAATGGAACCTATGTAGATTTTTATTATAAAAAGAAGAATCAAATTTCAAACCTTTATAATCGAGTTCAGGATAGTAGTTTAAATCTTGATGTGTCTTTCTCTAATACCTTTTATGAAATAGTTTATTTAGATAAAATAGTTTATTCAGGAGGAGCAGTTCGATTTGATTATTTATTTGACAGACAAGATAATGCACCAGAACCTAAATTATCAACAATTTCTATAGATGAAAACGGGACTAATAAAATGAAATGGCAATTTAATTATGATTATTTTCAGGCAAATTCTTTTGAAAAGGATGTTCCAACATTAGATCGGATTAAATTTATAATTGGGAATAATACTAATTATTATAATGATTCGTGGAATAAATATCGCTTGAAATTAAAAGACATAGAGTTGAGTAATAATGACCATATATACTCTTATAAATTTTCTTATAATGAAAGTAGATTGCCGACCAAGTTGTCTGCAAGTGTAGACCATTGGGGGTATTATAATGGTGTGAACAACTCATCTTTGGTACCATATTTCACGCAAAATATATCACAAGAGTCTGATAAAATAGAAATCGGTGGAGGAGGATTGGGAGCGAATAGAGAGGCGACTGAAGGATGTAATCAGGCTTTTATATTAAATGAAATAACATATCCAACAAGTGGTAAAACAAAATTTATATATGAGACAAATAAATTTAAGACTGATATAATGGAAAATGATCCTCATAAGCGTGATTTTTTGTATTCTAAAGAAGTTGTTAAACTAAAAGAAGAGTACTATTGGAATAATGTACCTACGGATTATATGCATGCAGTTCCACTTCATATACCTTATACAGGTGAAGGCATTGGTTATGAAACATATATTAATGTTAGAATAAAAATAGTGCTTAATGATTCATATAAGACTTCAATTGGACTTGAACCGGCATTATATATGAGTATTGAAAATAGCCAACAAAAACCTTGGTTTTTTACGTATCAAGCTCCTTATTTACCTTTACGATCAGAAATTAATGACAATAATAAAACCTATGAGAGAACATGGAATAATGTAAAAACTTATATTGGAGATTATAATCTGAAGGTTTATGGATCTCTAAGAAAATATTTGTATTCAACCGAATTAGAGGTGGATAGAATTATATTTCCTAAAGAATCCATAACAAATAAACCAGTGGGATTGGGAGGAGGTTTACGTATAAAAGAGGTCATATCTTGTAACGCAAACGGTAAAAAGGTCTCTGAAAAAAAATATCAATATACTTATGATGGTTCTTTATCGGAATTGAACACTTCTGGTAAATTAATGTTTTACCCTAGGTATCAAAAAAGTTTTAATACGGTGGGATCAAATGGCTTAAGAGGAAGTGGTTACTCTGTAGGGTATTCTCAGGTTCATGTTTCAGATATTGATTCTGTTGGAGTGGAACTGGGTAAAATCGTTTATGATTATGTTAATATCCCTGATGAGAATCTTTACTATACATGGGATGAAAAAGATGATTATGTAAATCGCCCTTTAGGGCAAACACAAACGAGAAGGGCTAAAGATGAGAATCCTCAGGGCCTTTCTGGGTATAAATTTTCAGAAAATGGAACTCTTTTAAAGGAAAGTATTTATAAAAGAGAAAATGCCACTGATAAGAAAATTAAAGAAACGGATTTTATGTATGATTTTGTGGGTGGTGGACCAAACATTGTTTGGGGGGTCTTAAAAAGCTCTTTCAATATTGAACCCGATGTTCTTGGATCATCTTGTTTTAAAGACTTTGATCCTGTATTTAGATCCCAAATACCTCCAACTGCCAGACCTAGTGGGTATCTCTATCCGGCGATACGCCCAATGTGGATAAGTAATAAACAAAAAAAAGAGATCTTTTTTGATACAGAATTACCTTTGAAGGTAATTACAGACTATGATTATAATTCGAAATATAGGTATGTAACAAAGGAAGAGATTTATTCAAGTGATAATAAATCGCATACCGTTGAATATAAATATCCATTTGATATGATAGGTAAACCTGCTATTGATAACCTTGTTGCGAATAATCGCATAAACTCTCCAATTGAAATTACAGAGAAAGTTGAAAATAAAGTTATTTCTCAGATAACAAAAGACTACACCTTTTTTAAAAGTATGCCAAATGTATCACAATTATCAGAGGTGAAATCAAACACAGGAGTAGGTAGAGCACTTGAATCTCGAGTTATATACCGTGAGTATGATAATAAAGGAAATCCTGTTTTAATTTCTAAAGACAGTATATCTGTGATAATTTACCTTTGGAGTTACCATGGACAGTATCCGATAGCAAAAATACAAAATGCTACATATAGTGAGGTAGAAACAGCTCTGATTGATTTGGGCGTAAATATAAAATCCTTATCTGAAAGTACAAGTCCTGATATGAATACTATTAATCTTCTTCGAATAGGACTACCTAATGCTCAGGTTGCCACATATACTTACCAACCTTTAGTTGGTCTGCTCACTGCAACTTCTCCAAATGGAATAGTTACTTACTATAAGTATGATGATTTTGGGAGATTAAAAGAAACTTATAATATAATTGGAGGATTAAAGAAAGTGATCCAATCATACGACTATCATTATAAAAACTAACAAAATATAGATACTGCTTATTATCATTCCACCTGTTGGATGAATTAAGAAAGTAAGAAAATGATCAATAAAAAGTTTCACATATCATTGGCTTTTAGTATTTTAGTAGTGCTAAAACAATTAAAAAATAGTACCGATATACACAACTTGAAGAAAATATTCGATAAAATGTTTGATATATGCAAGCAATTTGGCTCTAATTTGGTGAATTCTTGTGGAAACATTCCTCGGCGTGGTGTTTGTACCTAAATTCTCTGATTTGGAAGTTATCGCCTTAAGTTTTACTTCTGAAGCGTTAAGTATAAATAGTGAGAATTATCTTTTCAATAAATTGAAGGCGGAATATCAACGTGATTTTCCGAACTTGATTTGCCGTCGTCAGTATAATGATAGTTGAAAGATTCTAGTTGATCTGAAAGATAGAATCAGGAGTAAATATCTGATAAAAAAAGGAAAGATCTTTTTCACCGTAACTTATATAAAGAAAAGCACTGGAGGTCAGTTATGTCGCAGTTTAACAAGCA
Organism: Bacteroidales bacterium; assembly: GCA_015654535.1. Classification (GTDB taxonomy): domain Bacteria; phylum Bacteroidota; class Bacteroidia; order Bacteroidales; family Bacteroidaceae; genus Bacteroides. The sequence goes on along the minus strand of JAATGU010000124.1, from coordinate 106 downwards.
CTTTAAATGATTCATGGTCAATTGAAGGTGGAAAAATAACCGTTGTAAAGCTAAATCCTGTAGTAAATGCAAATGCCAATATTGAAATACTCAATGATTATTTAGT
>JAATGU010000160.1 GCA_015654535.1 Bacteroidales bacterium | reverse complement strand
GATTTTGTAATCCTCTTAACTCATACGCCGGACTATGTGGAAGATGTGAATGTGGCGAATACTGACCTTGCGTTGGCAGGTCATACCCATGGTGGGCAAGTCACGCTCTTTGGTCTTTATGCGCCCATTGTTCCTTCCCATTACGGGAGAAGATTTTTGAGAGGATTAAAGAAATCAACGGCTGGTGTGCCTATCATCATTACCAATGGAATAGGTACATCGGAGAAAAGACTCCGAATGTTTGCACCCAGTGAAATCGTGTTGATTGAACTGCATTGCCTCAAAAAATAGTGGCAGGAGTAGGAGTATTATAGAAAGAGCCCTTCTTCTTTGATCTTTTTGTATACAGCCGGATGCAAAAAATACTTCATATCTTTACCTTCTTTCAATCCGTCTCTGATAAAGGTAGAGCTAATTTCTATCACAGGAGAGTGAATGAGTCGAACAGTGGGAGGGAGCGTACTTTCATCTACTATTGAACCCGGACGTGGATAAATCCATATCTCATTCTCGGCAATCATTCGTTGATAGTCTCTCCAACGGTCAAAGATTACCCAATTATCTGCCCCGATAATCAATACAAACTGTCGTTCAGGATAATTCTTTTTAAGTGCATCGAGGGTGTGAATAGAATAAGAAGGTTTGGGTAAGTGAAATTCAAAATCGGAAACCGCAAACTTGGCGTAATCCTGAATAGCCAGCCGGACTAACTCCAATCGTTTGCTGTCGTCAAGGAAATCATTCTGCATTCTCAACGGGTTTTGGGGTGTTACCAGAAACCATAGCTCATCCAGATCCTCAAACTCACAAAGATAGTTTGCCAGCGCAAGATGCCCAATATGGATAGGGTTGAAGGTGCCTCCGAAAAGCCCGGTTTTTATTTTCATATCATATAATGTATACAGCAAAAAGAAAAATTATTTTTCCAGAAACTCTTTAATGACTTTGAGTGCTTTGGCTCGTGCCTCTTCCAGTTGGTCGTTAATGATAACTGCGTCGAACTTATCGGCAAAGCTTAATTCGAACTTTGCTTTGGCAATACGACTTTCAATTACTTCCGGTTCGTCGGTACCCCGCCCTTCCAAACGTTTGCGAAGTTCCACTATTGAAGGAGGCTGAATAAATATGGAAAGTGCTCTGCCTCCATAGAATTTTTTAATATTACAACCACCCACTACATCTACATCGAATACAACGTTTTGTCCGGCTTTCAACTGTGTTTCCACCTGGGCCTTTAATGTGCCGTAAAACCGATCTTTATAGACTTCTTCATATTCCAGAAACTCATTATTGGCAATGCGTTGACGAAACTCTTCCGGAGAAAGGAAAAAATATTCCACTCCATGCTGTTCCTTACCTCTCGGCGGACGGCTGGTTGCTGAAATAGAAAAAGCAAGATGCAGATTCTGTGTCAGTAAATAGTTGATCATCGTGGATTTTCCAGCTCCCGAAGGTGCCGAGAATATTATTAACTTTCCGCACATTTTACATTACATTAAGTACCTGTTCTTTAATTTGCTCCAATTCATCTTTCATTTGAACTACAATTTTCTGCATTTCCGCATGATTGGATTTACTACCCAAGGTATTGATTTCGCGACCCATTTCCTGTGAAATAAATCCCAGCTTCTTTCCTTGACCTTTTCCGCTTTCCAATGTATTAATGAAATAAGTCAGGTGATTAGCCAGACGCTGTTTCTCTTCATTGATATCCAGCTTTTCTATATAATAGATGAGTTCTTGTTCCAGGCGATTTTTATCATAGTCCACGTTTACCGTTTTTTCCAAAGCATCAGTAATGCGTGCCTTTACCTTCTCTACTCGTTCCGTTTCAAACGGAGTTACTTCTTCTAGTAATGCACGGATGTTGGCAATCTTCTCTCTGAACTTATGTTCCAAAGCTGCCCCTTCTTGTAAACGGAAATCAACTAGATGTTGAAGGGCTTCTTCTACAGCTTTATGTGCTTCCATCCATTCTTCTTCAGTGAGCTCCTGTGTTTCGGTTTTATTCATTACATCCGGCATTCGAAGCAATACTTGAAACCAATCTATGGGCATCGGTATCTCCAGATTGTCCGAAAGAAGTTTTATCTGTTTATAGTAACTCTCTACTATCGTTGCATTAATAGGATTTGCTCCTTCTGAGTTATCTTTTTCTACCCAAAGGCTAAAGTCCACTTTACCACGTTCCAGAAGTTTGGCAATTTCATTACGAATCTCCATTTCTTTCTCGCGGTAAACAGGCGCGATACGGGTGGACAAGTCCAAGGCTTTACTGTTAAGTGATTTTATTTCAACGTTAATCTTCTTGTCGGACAGGGTAGCAGTTGCTTTGCCATATCCGGTCATTGATTGTATCATAATAAGAATGTTTTTTGCAAAAGTAACCTTTTCTCTTTAATTATGTCTCATAATTCTGTATAATTGTTTATCTTTGTGGCCGAATTGGTTTGCTATTATTTGGCAATGATAGTAATTAAAAGGGAATCAGGCATAAATCCTGAACAGTCCCGCTGCTGTGAAGCTCTATATACCATCTTGATAGAGACCCTTTGCCACTGGCTATTTGTCGGGAAGGCATTCAGGATGGAAGCTAAGTCAGAAGACCTGCCATTCAATATAAATTTAATTCCTCGTGGATTAGGATTAAATTTTAACGAATGAATCTATGATATAAAAAACTATTAACTGCTCTGCTTTTATGGCGGAACGGAATGTTGTACCAAATATCGAAAATATGATTAAAAGAATCTTAGTTGCTAACCGTGGAGAAATTGCAGTGAGAGTAATGCGCTCTTGCAAAGAAATGGAAATAGAATCCATTGCTATTTTTTCAGAAGCGGATAGAACGGCTAGACATGTCTTGTATGCGGATGAAGCCTACTGTGTAGGTGGCGCAGCGTCGAAAGACAGTTATCTTAATATAGAAAAAATAATTGAAGTGGCCAAAGCTCATCAGGTGGATGCAATCCATCCGGGTTATGGCTTTTTATCTGAAAATTCTTTGTTTGCCAGCCGTTGCAAGGAGGAAGGAATCATCTTTATCGGCCCAAAACCAGAGACTATGGATCTGATGGGAGATAAGATTTCCGCCCGTAAACAAATGATAAAGGCCAATGTGCCTGTCGTTCCAGGTACGGAGAAAAGTCTAAAAGACTTAAATGAAGCTCGCGAAATTTGCAAAAAGATAGGCTTTCCAGTCATGTTAAAAGCTTCCATGGGAGGTGGAGGTAAAGGAATGCGTCTCATTCATAATGAAAATGAAGTGGAAGAAGCATATACCACCGCTAAATCGGAAGCTCTCTCTTCTTTTGGAGATGATACTGTTTATCTTGAAAAATTTGTGGAAGAACCTCATCACATAGAATTTCAGATTTTAGGAGATAATTATGGTAATGTAATTCATTTATGTGAAAGAGAATGTTCCGTGCAACGTCGTAATCAAAAGATTGTGGAAGAAAGCCCTTCTCCTTTTATTAATAGTGAATTGCGAAAAGAAATGGGTGAAAAAGCAGTAGCGGCAGCAAAAGCTGTGAACTATATCGGAGCGGGAACGATTGAGTTTCTGATGGATAAGAACCACCACTTTTATTTCCTTGAAATGAATACCCGCTTACAGGTAGAACACCCTATTACGGAAGAGGTGCTTGGTGTGGATTTGGTAAAAGAACAAATTCATGTTGCTAATGGAGTTCCTTTACGTTTTAAGCAAGAAGATATCAAACAAAGAGGACATGCTATTGAATGCCGTATTTGTGCAGAAGATACTGAGTCCAACTTTATGCCTTGCCCGGGTATTATCCGTCAGATCACAGAACCCAATGGCATTGGTGTCCGCATGGACAGTTATGTATATGAAGGATATGAAATTCCTATTCATTATGACCCGATGATTGGCAAACTGATTGTTTGGGCTACCACACGTAAGTATGCCATAGAACGGATGCGCCGGGTACTTCATGAATATAAAATTACGGGTATTAAGACGAATATCACTTATTTAAGAAGTATCATGGATACTCCCGATTTTGTAAAAGGGAAGTATGATACCGGATTTATTCAAAAGAATGCGGATAAACTTCAAAAAGGAGTTACATCTAACGGAACCGAAATAGAGAATATCGCTATGATTGCAGCATACATTGACTATCTGATGAATCTCGAAGAAAATTCTTCTAATCAAGTTACGGATAATCGACCCATCAGTCGTTGGAGAGAGTTTGGATTGCATAAAGGGGTATTGAGAATTTAAAAGAAAATAGATGGAAATACATATAGGAGATAGGACTGAGGAAATAGAACTCCTTGCAAAGGAAGGCAATATTGTGCGGCTGACAATTGGCGGAAAAGAGTATGAAGTAGACGTGGTGATGGCCGAGAATGGAGCTTGCTCTATTCTTCATAACGGGAAATCTTATAATGCCGAATTGATCCGTTCAGAAAGTGGTAAGAACTATAAAGTGAATATGCTTTTTTCTTCTTATGCTATAGAGATTGTTGACACG
>JAATGU010000038.1 GCA_015654535.1 Bacteroidales bacterium | reverse complement strand
GTTGACTAAATCAAAATAATCTAGCAGGCCTGAAGGTAAAAACATGCCTAAAATATCAAGGGGAGTCGGGTTATCGATCTTTTTTTTCATTCTGCAAAGATAAACTTTTAACTAGTATCCCCCAAGAATATAAACTGATCCCCTGTTCTCTTGAATAATTTCTATCACATCTACAGCGATGAACTTGAACGTCAGAATAAAGAACATCTGAGTGACTTTAAAACTTGGAAACCTCTGTCTTACGCTCGCAAATGGCTGCTTTTCTCTGAAAATATAGGCCCTCGTTATAGAATTAGATATCAATATCTAATAGTGACCTGTATGCCATTATAACAAATAAAGAGGTTGTTCTTCGTGTGAGTAATAGTTTTCAATCGAGCCTTCTGCTCTTCAACGCTATGTTTTTGCAACGGGAATATCTCATAATCAAATGCAATACGTTCATCATGATTACCCATTATGGTAGGAATCTGCAATTAGATTGCCTAAGCAATAAATAAGATCGGCTTCAAAAACTGTTTTTATATCCTAAATTACAGTCTTTAAAGCCGGAAAATTTCCATGAATGTCACTGATAATGGCTATTTTTTGCATAGGATTGCTTATAGAAATATTTCCTCAAAATATTTTTTAGGAGATTTATGACTAAGATAATTATAAATTTGATTTTAATGGCCTTTTATAAAACAAAATTATTCCGCCCATAATAATTATCCAACCAACTAATTGTGACAATACCGGTACTTGGTGAAGAAATATCCAGGATAATAAGACAGTAAAGACAGGATTGAAATTGATAATAACTCCCGATGCTGTTGCCCCGATGTGTTTTACGCTTGTAACAAACAACCACTGTGCCACTCCCGTGCCAATAACTCCGGTTATAAATACATAAAATATCAAGTTGCCACTCCAATCCGGCATTGCAATTTTACTATAGCTAAATGGAAGATATAGTAAGATGCCGAAAATACCTACATAGATTACTGAATTGATTGGTCCGATTGTTTTGGATGCAACCCGGGCGCAAATTGTATATAAACCGTGGGATGCTACAGCGATAAGCATCCAAAAATCACCGATCCGATATTGCATGGAGAGCAATGCCTGAATGTCTCCTTTGAAAATTACAATAACAACACCGGCAAACGCCAGTATTCCACCAATGATTTTGGTGACAGTCAATTGTTCTTTTAAAAGAAGGAATGCCCACACAGCTATCAACACGGGATTTAGTGCCGAAATAAAAGCGACATTGGCCGGTGTAGTGGTTTTGTATGCTTCAAACATCAGCAGATTCATAATTACAACATTAAACAAACCCATACCAATGAGAGGTAAGATGTTTTGCTTAGTAGGTAATTTCAAGCCTTCGCTCGGGGCTGCAATAGGAATCAGTATCAATACCGCCAACAACCAGCGGAACAGGATCATGGTTGATGCATTGATAGATTGTAATGCCAGTCCGATGGTAATAAATGATGCCGACCAGGATAAACTGGCCAGCACCATTAGAAAAATTGACTTCTTATGTGTCATTGTTTTTAGAGAGTATAGTGAAAGTGAGCATTAATTATTTATCTTCCAACATCATCATGATCAGTACCTGTAATTATATCGTACCAATTCTCAATGTCTTTTTCAAACTCAGCTGTTTTATATCTGTAACGTTCCAATGTATCTTTACCCAATGGCAAATGTACAGGAGGGTTTTTTGCAGCAGCCAGCTTTACAAAAGCTTCGGCTAATTTTGCCGGATTGCCAGGTTGCTTTTTGTTTACCTGCGTAGCGAATGCACGCATTTTACCAACCGTTTCTGCATAATCTTCAATGATATTAGGAGTCCGACTTAGAGAAGATGCATCCAAGAAATTAGTACGGAAGTATCCCGGTTCCACAACCGTAGCTTTTATGCCCAGTGGAGCCAATTCCAGAGCAAGAGCTTCAGTTATTCCTTCTACAGCAAACTTTGTTGAACTATATAATCCCCAACCGATAGAACCAGTCAATCCTCCAACTGATGAGATATTGATAATGTGCCCACTACGCTGTTTGCGCATAAAGGGAAGCACTGCCCGAGTAGTATTCAATAAACCGAATACATTGGTGTCGTAGTTTCTTTTTACTTCTTCTGCTGATGCTTCTTCCACTGCACTTAATAATCCATATCCGGCATTATTAACTAAAACATCAATTGAACCGAAATGATCAATAGTCAGTAATACTGCTTTCTTTGCCTGTTCTTCGTTTGTTACATCAAGGGGCACTACAAACAAGTTTTCATTATTTTCAGTCTGAAGTGTAAATTCATTGGGATTCCGAACAGCCGCAACCACTTTATCACCACTGGCCAAAACTGCTTTTGTAATTTCTAAACCGAAACCTCTTGAAGCTCCGGTAATAAACCATACTTTCATTTTTTTTATTTTTTTTTAGTTATCGTATGGAACTCGCAATGAACATGTTTTTTTGGTTTAAACGTCTGTTTTAATGCTCGTTTCATACTCTTTTTGTTTTAATTAATAATGAAACAAAATTAGGTAAAGAATAAAAGATAATTTATAGTGTAATCAAAGTGCTTTATATGAATTTCAAAGAGAATTCTTAAATGTTCTTTTCTAAAGTGGATGAAACTACTTAAAAAAGGCCGAATGACTCAGCTTTTACATCTACAAATAAATACTCCTACAGATTTCCGCAGAATTTATTTTTGTCTGCTTTCTAATCTATAGGAGTAAGATAGTTTATGAACAATAAGCAAAAAAATGTCTATTCGTTTTTTTTTTGATGAGATAACTATGATTTCGTATAGAACGGATAGTCAGAATAACCTTCTGCTCCGCCACCTCCAAATAGTTTATGTGTGTCTGAAATTTCATTTAGTGGAAGATTATTCTTTACTCGGTACGGATAATCGGGATTAGTGAGGAATTTTCTACCAAAGCCAACCAAATCTATCAAGCCTTGTTCCAACAAACGTTCACCTTCTTCAGGTGTTTTGTTTCCTGTAGCGATAATAGCGGAGTGAAAAATATTCCTTAGATTGATCCTGAAATCTTCCGGTATTTGTGGTGCGTCATCCCAATCGGCCTCAGACAAGTGTAAGTAAGCAATATCCATCGAATCTAATTTCTGAGCTGCCAACATAATTGTATTCAGAATTTCCGGATCGTCCATATCCTTGAGTTTCACAAAAGGAGAAATACGTAGCCCTGTACGATCGTAGCCAATTGCTTCAGCAATAGCTTGGGTTACTTCGAGCATGAAACGAATTCTGTTTTCTATTTTTCCTCCATAATCGTCAGTACGCTTATTACTATTGGATCGTAAAAATTCATCAATGAGGTAACCATTTGCTCCATGAATTTCCACTCCATCAAATCCGGCACGTATGGCGTTCTTTGCAGCAGTTACATATTCCGCGGTAACCTTTTTAATATCTTCGCCAGTCATTTCTCTTGGTTCTTCAACCGGCACAAAAGTGGCATCGCCATTAGCTGTGCCATCAAAGATATATACATTGGTATCTTTAGCAACAAGGGCAGAGGGGGCTATCGGTTGTAGTCCATTCACTTTACTGCTGCTTATTCTTCCTACATGCCATAACTGGGAAAATATTTTACTTCCATTTTCATGAACGACTTTTGTGATTTTTTTCCAAGCTTCAATTTGCTCTTCTGTGTATATACCGGGTGTCCTTGCATAACCTTTTCCCTGAAGTGATATTTGTGTAGCTTCAGTTATGATTAGTCCTGCTGATGTGCGTTGTCGATAATACTCAACCATAAGGTCATTCGGAATATCTCCCGGTTGTGAACTTCTGGAACGAGTCATTGGTGCCATAACAAATCTGTTTTTCAGGGATAATGATTTTAGGCTTTTCTGTTCAAATAATTTTGTGTACATCATCTTTTATTTTAATAGCTGTTCAATGCTTTGGACCGCCTGTTTATTTAATAAAGATTATTATAGGAAAAAGTTTCATCAAGCCAGTCAAAAATGATTTGAGTCAAACGTCTCATAGCTCCTTCATGACAGTGTTCCCCAGCGCCTTCTTCTGTATATAGTTTTACACATGTAGCAGGACCAGATAAAGAGTTTGCGACCTTTTGGGCCTGACCCTGAAGAAATTTATCCTCCTCAGCTTCCAATACCAGCGTTGGTGCCTTAACTTTATCAGCAAAATCATCCAGAGTCCAGACTTTTGTTTTTTTTAGATAAGCGGAAGGGGTTGTAACGCCAAACGTCCATAATCCATTTTGGATTGCCCATCGCAGAGAAGTGTTATTTTTCATAAGCATGCTGATAACCTGATCGAATAACTCCTCTTGTCCATTTTCCAATAACTTAAGTAAAAATGGAGGCATTTCAATAGTATTAGCATCATAAAAATCATACATACCATCATTAAGTATTAAGGCTCCGATACGAAAATCAAATGCCGAAGCACGTACAATCTGTAGAGCTCCAAGGCTATAGCCAAACAATGCAATCTGGTCTTTGCGCACATCTTTACGTGAATATACATAATCCAATACCGGCGTAATAACAGCCTCCCAGTCTACCCGAAACAGCATATTTTTTTCTCGCAGAGGCTCACCTGCGCCCGGTCCGTCAAAGGCTAATACGTTATATCCACGTCTTAACGCAGCTGCTGCAATGGCAAAATAAGCCTCCTCTCTTGTAGAATCAAACCCATTGTTATAAATGATTGTTGGTCTTGGCGTATCTGTAGCGTCCACCCGAAAGAAATAAGCTGGTAATGTTGTTTCTTCATAAGGAATAAATATATTTTCTACAGGAGTATCCAATAGTTTAGCTGCCTTCTGAAATGTTTCTCTGGATAATCTGGATATTGAAATAACTTCTGAATCATTAACCGGATCGGAACGTCGATAAAATTCAGCTACCCGATAGTAATTGGATGCTCTTAAAAAGGCTTCGCTAGCACTGACACGATGTCCTTTACTTAAAGAGTCTTCTCCTTGTTGGGTTATTCTGTCTGCTAGAGCTTTCCATTCTCTTAACCATGCATCTTCATCACCATCAGGTATTTTGTTTGCAGTAATAATTATTTCACCAAGATCGGCACCCCCATCACAAGCAAAGCCCAGAGCACGTAATGTTTCAAATGAAAAAGAAGGATCATTGAATAAGATTTTCATAATTTAACAATAATTATATGTGATAAATAAGATTATTTTTTAATAACAGATGAACTATGATACCACAAATGTTATTATATGCAAACATAGCTGAAAGATGAAAAATGATCTATATTATAATCAAAGAAATTTATATGATTTTCAAAGCTAATTTTTCTTTTAGTGGACACCGGTGATTGTTTTTAATAAGTAAATAAGTTCTTGAGGTTGTTCTTCGGGTATATAATGGCCAGAGTTTTTTACTACTTTAATTGTCGGATTTGAGATGTTCCTGAAAGCACTATCTACATTTGCTCCTAATGCATACTCACCGCCAATAGCAAAAATTGGAATACTTAGATGATGCAAATTCTCTTTATTCTTTCGTGCGCTTTCCGGGAAAGCCCTGTAATAATTAAACCCATTAGCTAGCTTCTGTTTGCCTTTATAAGCTTTGTAGTATTGGTTCAAATCTTCTTTGTTGATTGCCGTTTTGACAAAAGATTTATTTGTAAAGTACCAGTTTATGTATTCTTTTTCTTTTCCAACAACAAGCATTTCAGGTATATTTGCTATTGCATGAAAATAAAATTGCCAAACCCTGCCAGCATTTTCCGGTTTGAAAACATTATCTGTAGACAAACCGGGAATTGCAGCATCTAATAGAGTCAACGATTTTAGCTTGCTTTCATATTTTAAAGCAAATGAAGCAGCTACCCAGCTACCAACATCATGACCTACTAAATGAATCTTTTCAATTTTCATATCATCAATAAAAGCAGCTAATATGTCGGCAATTGATTGTGTGTCATATTTTTCAGGGACACCACTATTCCCAAGACCGGGTAAATCAACTGCTATCACTCTATTTGTTTTTGATAACTCAGGTATTACCTTTCTCCATGTGTAAGATGTTTGTGGCCACCCATGAAGTAATATAATTGTTTCACCTTCGCCTTGCTCGTAATAGCATAGTTTGGTATTTCCTACTGAATGGTATTTTGCCACAGGCATTTGTGCTCTCAAACAAGTTGCCATAAGCAAAATAAGCAACACCGAAAAACATTTAATTTTATTCATATTTTTTTTATTATAATTTATAGTACAAAAGTAATGCATTTATTTATTGTCTGAAAGGTCAATAAATGTGCAATTACTGCCAATTATAAATATAAACAATTATCTTTGCACATTATTATTTTACAGACATGAAATTAAGAACAGAAATAAGACACATTGTAATTGTTGCTCCTCCCTATTCAACGCTATTGGATGTAGTAGGACCATTGGATGTTTTTGCAAAAGCTATTGAAAACTACGACAACGTAAATAGTCAGGTAGATTTTTTGTATCAAATACATGTAGTATCGGCAACAAAGAATAAATTAGTTTCAATGTCTTCCGGTATTTCAATTACGTGTGAAGGTTTTTATAAATCGATAAATTATAATATTGATACTCTGATTATAGCTGGTTTGCCTAAAATTCCTGATTACAAAATGGATAAAGATTTTCTACGATGGATAAAAAATCAATCAAATACGATCAGACGTATTTGCTCAGTTTGCTCTGGGGCTTTTATTTTAGCTGAAGCCGGTGTTTTAAATGGGAAAAATGCCACAACTCACTGGAGATTCTGTACAAAATTGTCAGAAATGTACCCGCAGATTAAAGTTGATGTGAATCCGATTTTTGTGAAAGATGGAAATGTTTACACTTCGGCCGGAGTTACTTCCGGCATGGATTTAGCATTAGCTTTGGTTGAGGAAGACTTGGGAAAATCTTTCGCTATAGAGATAGCAAAAGAAATGGTATTATTTTTAAAGCGTCCGGGTAATCAATCTCAATATAGCACGACACTTGAATATCAAAACATAGACTATCAACCTATTGAGAAAATTAAAGACTGGATCTCCGACCATTTAGCAGAGGAACTGACCGTTGAAAGACTGGCAGAAGAGAGCTTAATGAGTCCACGCAATTTTGCACGTATTTTTGTTCGTGAGCTAAAAATTACTCCTGCAAAATATGTTGAAAAACTGAGAATAGAAACAGCAAGCCGCTTTTTAGAAGAAACACACTTAAACATTGATGAAATTGCAGCAATGTGCGGATTGAAATCATCCGAAAATATGAGACGATTATTTTTTAAAACATTAGAAATAAATCCGTCACAATATAGAAGTAATTTTCAACGATAATTTTCAGGCTACTACATTCATTTTTTTGTGGTGGTAACACAAAATAACGATGTGTAAATTATTTATGACTCATAACTTCGTCTGAACTCATTCGGTGTTATGCCAATATTCTTTTTGAAGAATTGGCTGAAATTAGGTTGATCGGCAAAACCTATACAATAACCTATTTCTTGCAATGTCCAGTCTGTTTGCAGGAGTAATGCTTTGCTTTCTTCCAATAAGCGATTTCTGATGTGCGTACTTACATTTTGTCCGGTATATTTCTTTAATAAAACATTCAAATGATTAGGGTGGAGAGACAGATTATCGGCAAATTCTTTTGCAGTTTTCATCCTAACAGGGTTATTATAGTTAACACCTGATGTTTTATTTTCCAATAATTGAAAGAAATCGTGAATATGGCGAAATTCATCGTTCACAGCATCAGGAGATGGAAAGTCAGCACTTTTAATACTTTCAATTATAATCAATTGTATGTAAGCCATCATGGCATCTTCTGCTAACGTACCATCTTTTGTTTCTTCTTCCTGCATTTGTTGAAACAGCTTATTGATTGTGTTTACATTGCTTTCTTGCAGGCAAATCACACTTTTAGCGGTATTTGTAAACACATGGTATTTATCGATAACAGACTTTAAAATAGGCTGAGCATCAATATACCTCTTTTTGAAAAGCGTATAGTACCCTCCAGATTGGTCAGAGAGGTTTTTCCAGGATATAATTTCATTTGGGTGAATAAATAAAATCATCGGTTTATCTATCCGGTAAGTTCGAGTACCTAAACTAAATAGACCGATTCCTTTTGTGATAAATAGAATCTTGTAAAAATCGCGACGATTAGGAGACAGATAATTTCTACATGCATTTTGTTCGCGATCGTATACTCTAATATTCCAGTCCTCAAAATAGTCTCTTGCGACAGGAATTAAATCGGGAATATTGCGTAATTGTTCAATGTACTTAATATCTAAAGTCTGCTCTAACATTTGCTATTTATTTGTGAGGTTTATACAAATATATTGCTATCGTGAATAATGGATATAGTTGAATTAAATGTTTTCTTATGAAATTTGAAAAAATTACTAACTCTAAATAAGTTGAATCATTTCACGCCAGTTGTAAATTTCAACCTTTTTGGATTGATTTGAGGCTGCATTAACCATCGCTTTTGCAATGTCCTTACCATCAATCTCCCTGTAATCAATTTGTTTACCTATAAAAATTGGATATATGAATTTCCAAATTTTCATTCCAATCTTTTCAAATGGTCGCTTGTCTTTTCGATTTCCAATAATCATTGTAGGTCTAAAAATATGAGTATGATCGAAGTCCAAAGCAATTATATCTCTTTCTGTTTCCCCTTTCGTTTTTACATATTTAAATTTCGAAGAAGCGTTTGCGCCGGCAGCGGTTACCAAAAAAATACTTTTTGCTCCATTTCGTTTTAATGTTTTTGAAGCAAGTACAGGATAGTCATGATCAATTTTGTAAAATTCGGCAGAGCTTTGCTTACTATTTTGACTTGCGCCTAGAGCAATAAATACTTCATCAACATTAAGGTTTTCTATTAATTTTGGCATGGAGTCAAAGCCACCAATTAAAACGTTTAGTTTTGGATGCCCAAAATCCAAAGGCTTCCTTACAACAGCATAAACTTCTTTGTAATCAGAGTGATTTAATAGCTCTAGTAGTAATTGGGAGCCCACAAATCCACTTGCTCCAAATATTATAGCTTTTTTCATAATTAAAATTACTTATTAATTTTAGTTTGTCTGAAATTGAATATCATATAGCTATTTGTGGTTGGCAATATGTTCTAATGATTTTTAAAATTATTTCGAAGTAATCAGCTTTTCCAATCTCCAATTGATCGATTTTTCCCTTGGCTGTTTTTGCCATTATCAACGTAGTGAAGTTTTACAAACAACTTTTTTCCTTTTAAAATTTATTCCAATGGACTTTTTGCTTATCATAGCGACTTTCAATATTGTGTATTTTTTCTTCAAAATGTCCGAAAGGAATTACCGAAACAGGAATTAAATTCTCGGGCAAATTAAAAAGTTTACGAATGTCGTCAACTATATTTGGAAAAACTGCGCCCCAAACACCGCCCATGCCTTTAGCATGTATCGCCAATAAAATATTTTCGGTTGCAGCACAGCAGTCGTGAAAATGGTAGCCAGTATATTTTTCCAACTTAGTATTACCGCAAACTAAAATGGCAACAGGAGCATTTTTCAGATAACCAACATTTTGATTTAAATTTGAATATTTCTCCATTATACTTTTGTCGGTCATCACTATGAATTCCCAAGCTTGTTCGTTGCCTGCTGACGGAGCATTCATTCCAGCTTCTAAAATTTCACGAATATCGTTTTCCGAAATAGTTTCGTTGGTGAATTTACGTACACTGCGGCGAGTGTTAATTCCATTTAAAAAGATATTTTCCATTTCTATCTAATATAATTTCCCTACTCATAAGGCTTTTCAGTATCGCCCCGTTTTTGTTTAGTGGTTTCTGGTCTCCACTTTCTACTTTTTCTCTCTTAAAATTAGTAATGATTTCCAAAAAGATTCAAAACGAATTACCTTTATTTTAAATCTTTTCATATTAACGATATTATTGATTTGCACCACCATTTACCAGCAAATGCTGACCATTCACAAAGGAAGAAAGATCGCTCGCAAAGAACTCAGCAATATTGGCCACATCTTCTACTTCTGCCAGCCGACCCATCGGGCAACTATCTACTAATGATTTTCGCAATTCAGGGTAGGCGTCCGGATCTACAAAAATGCCGGAATGATCTACGGCAAAAGGAATAATGGAATTCACGGTTACTCCTCTATGGGCTATTTCTTTGGACAATACATCAACCATGTATCGTGGAGTTGTTTTGCTCCCGCCATACACTGCCATACCGGCAACAGGAAATGCTGTTGTACTGGAAGCTATGTAAATAATACGACCATTATTTTCAACATTTTTAGCTGCTTGTTGCATAGTGAAATAAGCTCCTTTAGTATTTACTGAAAACAATTTGTCAAACTGTTCTTCAGTAAATTTAATGACAGGTGTTTCTACCATTTCAATGCCGGCATTAACCACCACAATATCTATTTTGCCAAAAGCCTTTTTTGCTTCAGTGAATAAACGCTCAATATCTGCGACTTTACTTACATCTGCCTGTACCGAGATGACATTGGCACCCATCGCTTTGATGTTGCTAATAACTTCCTCGGCAGAGGCGTTATCTTTAGAATAGTTGATTACAATATTTGCTCCCAAGGCTGCATACCTTTCGGCAATGGCTTTGCCAAGTCCGCGGGCAGAGCCGGTTATTACGGCTACTTTATTTCTTAAACTGTTCATTGGAATAAGTCCTATGCCATACCACCATTAATGCCAATATTCTGGGCAGAAATCCATTTAGCGTCGTCGCTTGCAAGGAATGCTACTACACGGGCTATATCTTCAGGTTCTCCAATACGGTTGAATGTCGAAAAACCAGCTAAACGGCCTACTATTTCATCCGACTTACCGTTCATAAACAGTTCAGTATTGGTTGGACCGGGAGATACCGAATTTACATTAATGCCACGGTAACCAATTTCTTTGGCAAATACACGGGTTAGCTGTTCTACAGCTGCCTTGGTAGCAACATAAGGACCATAGGTAGGCAACATGATGCGATTTACAGACGTGGAGAAATTGATGATACTACCGTTATCAGTCAATTTCGTTGCGGCTTCGCGCAATGTATAGAAAACACCTTTGACATTAATATCAAGAATCTTAGCAAAATCTTCGTCAGAGGTATCCTTGATAAGTTTGTTGAACATGATACCGGCGTTGTTGATAAGCACATTTATTTTTCCGAAATGGGTGATTGCTTCATCGAATAATTTTGTCACGTCAGCAGATAAACTAATATTTGCCTGTATAGCGATCGCTTCACCTCCGTTAGATTTAATTTCGTTCACAACTTTTTCTGCAGCATCTTTTCTTACTGCATAGTTGATAATCACTTTTGCCCCATCTTGAGCAACAGTTTTTGCTACTTCCGCTCCGATTCCTCTTGAGGAACCTGTTATGAGTATTACTTTTCCGTTTAATGCATTCATTATTCTTTATTTTAAATTTGATGATACAAAGATCGCTTATAAACCAATAAGGAAACGTACAAGAAATAAAGTAAGAGTTGCAAATATCTAAGATGTGCCTATTTGGAATGTATTTTTTTATATTCCACAGGGCTTTGTGATGTGTTTTTTTTGAAGTAATTACTAAAATGGGGAGCCTCGATAAAGCCCAATCGATCCGCGATTTCTTTGATGCTTAGTTGTGGGTTTTGCAAAAGGACCTTGGCTTCGGAGATTGTTTTGTCGGCGATCCAGGCACTGATTGTTTTGCCCGTTTTTGTACTGATGACATTGGAGAGGTAGTTAACATGCAAAGTCTGCATATCTGCGTAATCCTGTGCACGGAGTTGTTTGTCGGTTTTACCTGAGATAAGTTCTCTGAAATGATTTTCCAGATTCAGTTTGAATGTTTTCACAATAATGGAACTCCTGTTCCCTTCATAAATAGGATTATAATCCCGAAAGAAATACTCTTTAATTTTCAGAAGTAAAGCAACCATCAGGCTACCGATAATTTGAGCCTTGTACGGAGAATTGGAAAAATGCTGTTCGTAGATAAATTGATAAAGCTTTTCAATAATTTCAAATTGCGTCTCGGTCAGTTTACGCGGCTCTACTGTTTCGGTTAGTAAGAAAGAAAAATGATCGTAAATGTCGGCATGCACATATTCCTTCAGATAGGCTTCATTGAAGGTGATCAGGCAGGTATCAGTGATTTTATGCCATGCAAAAATCCTGTAGTTCCCGGGATTAGTGAAATAAACAGTTCTCGGTTCCACATTAAAGCTTTTATCGTCGATAGTATATTTTCCAAAAGCATCCTTGATAAAGAGAAAGCTAAAATAATTAGGTCTGAAAGGTACAGAGGTATAAGGCAACTCTTTGAAAGTGTCCTGTAAATAATGCACTGTGAATCCCGATGAAGTTTCTGTTGGATTGAGTGGTAACCCCAGAATTTCATACAGCTTATGCAAGTCTTCTACTATAATCTCTTTTGATGGCATGTTAACAAATAGTAGTAAATGAATCGAATAATATATTCCAATTATTAAAGATTAGCAAAGATATGATTTTATTTGAGAAAACATTGTCACAAATATAAATATCAAGATATTATCATAGACGAACTGTCTGCTTGCTTTTTGCTATATTCAGACCCTTTTCCATTAGTGCTTACTTTATGTCCAGTTTTTGCATTGTGTTAATTTCATTATGGAAAACTTCTTGTTTTGACGTTAACAGTGGTTGGTGTCGGTGGCCGTTCTTATATGAACTATTTGAAGGTTCCTGCTAAGATTTAGAAGATCATTTATATTTCTTTCTATTCCAAACAAATTTTAGTTTTATAGCATCGAATTTACAAACTGCGGCACATTTGCCGCAAAGAATACATTCTGAGTTCGTAATTAATCCTTTATTGTTTTTTACATAGTCAACGATTGGTATTCCTACTAAGCATTCCTTTTCACATTTTCGGCATTGTGTGCATCTATCTGTATCCACTACTGAAAGAAGTCGAGAATATTTAGCTCCTGCAGAGCACATTACTCCCATCATACATAGGTTTTTGCAGGCCCATCTCTTATCGAGAAAAAGTCCCATAATTATTGCGAAGGAAAGATCTGTCATCCACACTATTTTGTAGTGCGTATTAAAATCAAGTTTAAGGAATGTAGGCTCTATGGCAAAACCATGAGTAATGCCACGTTCTTTATTCAAAAAATAGAATGTGATAGAAGAACCTAAGAATAGAACTAATAGTAATACTCTACTCCATATTTTAGGATTTTTCCATTTGGTTTTGAATAACGAATGCTCACCTGAAAGGTCGGCTGTAGTTCCCATGAAACAGAACCAGCCGCATCCAAGTCTGCCAAACAAGGGGGAAAGGAAAATAAATGCCATCCAGATTATCATGGCAAACGTGACTACTCCCCAATATATTGAGTGCCATATGAATCCAAGCGCAAAGAATTGGAAAAACACGGGGGTTATTAATAAGAATATAATTCTTGATAAGAAGTTGAATGAATAGATCTTTTTATTTGATTTCATTATAGATTGCGTATGTATCGAAACCTGTAATTTGCGTACCGTTCCATTTTCCTTCGATATTTACAATTTCACCTGTTTTTTTTTCTTCAAATGTTGCAATGTAACTAGTCGTTATGTTTTGCCTTATTGCATATATGTTTACGGTAAGTTTTGTATTGGGTGTTAAAGAGTATGTTTCGCTAGAATTTGATATAGTGTGTGGTAAAACTTCTTCTTTACCCTCGCTATATTTCCATTTATGAGTGCTTGTAAATATAGTATTGCCATTAATTAGTATAGGAACGGCTATTTTTAAGGAATCATTGGTTTGCAAAGAAACTGTTGACTTTTTATTGCTGAGAAATTGAGATGTCTCGTTTTGATCCGGAACATCTATTTTCACTGTTGCAGCAATACTGGTCTTATTAAAATAGTCTCTATTAAAAATAGTTACTGTATCCATCTTTATCCCGTCTCCTTCTTCAAGAGAATATTTTATGCTCTGAAATTCATATACATTTTCTGGCTCTGTAATGACTGGTTGTGTATCATCTCCACAAGAATAAAAAAGAAATATCAAAAAAACGAGAGGTAGTAATTTTTTCATGGTTGTACTCTTTATAGTGACTGATTTTGCAAAGTTATTGAAAATGACAATATGATGTATATAAAAAGTATTAAATTTTGCAGTACTTCATTACTTTTTATTTATCTCTCACCTTTCACTATTTCATATTAATTATCTGATATACACATTGTCCTGTTGTGAGAGATGCAATTTTTCTCTTATTTTGATTTCTCATCTCTCACCTAAGTAGTAAATTGTTAATCAGATATATGGCTTAAAAAAGTGAGAGGTGAGATATCAAAATGTTTTTTTGCGTTTTCTTTGGAAGCGAAGAGCAGAGGAAATGGTAAGAGGTTCTGATTATTTATGCCAATATGTAAAAATGATGCGATGTAAAGGTGTCACTAGTAGAACTCTATTTTATATGGTCTTTTCTCTATCTTATTTTGATATATATTTAAATAGATATTAGATACTAGTCTAAGTATGTGTTTGATATATATCTAATTAATAGTTTGATATATATCAAATAGATATTTAGATATATATCTAACGATACTTATCAAGGCGATTTTTTTTAATTATCTCTTTATATCCTTTATCTGCTCAGCCTTTATCTAAATTAACTGCCAATGCATACGAATGGCATAATCTTTGTGCCTCTAAAAACTGTATGCAAGTTCATATAATTATTATCGAATAAGTATTTTAAAAATTTAAGAAAATGAAAGCTGCAGGATTAAAAAAACAAAAAGGAAACACTGAAGACAAAAACAAAGTAAAATCTGAGTATCAAGCGGAGAAAGCTGCTGCCGGTGGTAAACATCATAAAAAAGATAAAGAGTAACTTTCTTTCAAATTGAATAAGAATGATCCATTGAATTTATTTTCAATGGATCATTCTTATTTTATAGCTTTATGGAGGCACAATTGATCGTAGATTGAGAACTTATTGACAGAAACAACAAAAAGAATAATAATCCCATCAAAATACAGACAGGCTAGCCATTTTGCTTTCCTTATTTTTGTGGGTCAATTAATCTATAAAGAACTATAAAGGCACTTTCATCATGAGAAAACAGTTATTTTACTTATCGTTTATTCTACTTTTTGTTGCTTACTCTTTTAACATCAATGCAGAGGTTAAGCTTCCCTCCATATTCTCAGATAATATGGTTTTACAAGAAAACACTCAGGTGAATCTTTGGGGAAAGGCTGCGGCCAATGAAAAGATCAGTATTTCAACTTCCTGGGATTCTAAGAAATATGTAGCAACTACAGATGCTACTGGTAAATGGACATTGAAGATTAAAACTCCTAAAGCAGCTAAAAACCAAACAATAACGGTGAAAGGTGAAAATACGGTTCGAATAAAGAATATATTAATAGGTGAAGTTTGGCTTTGCACGGGACAGTCGAATATGGAATTTCAGGTGTCAAAAGATAAAGGATGGAGAACTGGTATGCTGAATGAGGCAGAAGAAATGAAAGATGCTGATTATCCTGATATTCGTCTTTTTCATGTAGAACATCAATTAGCTCCTGAAGGTCCGTTGGATGATTGCGTGGGACATTGGGTGGTATGTAATCCCGCTAATTTAAAAGAATTCTCAGCGGTGGGATTTGTTTTTGGCCGCAGAATTCATAAAGAGCTAAAAGTCCCTGTAGGGTTGATTCAATCTACTTGGGGCGGAACTCATGCTGAATCGTGGACAAGCATGGACGTGATGAAGAATAATCCTTTTTATACGGATGTTCTTCAGGAATTTGCTTTGAGCACAGTTAAGAGGGAAAAAGATTACTGCAAAGTACCGGCTACTTTATGGAATGGAATGATTCATCCTATTCTTGGCTATACGGTTAAAGGAAATATTTGGTATCAAGGCGAATCAAACTCTGTTCGCTTCGAAAAATACCAGCAGGTATTTACAAATATGATAAATAGCTGGCGTAAAGAGTGGGGTCAACCGGATATGCCTTTCTACTTTGTACAGATTGCTCCTCAGTATAAACAACCTGCTGGCATTAGAGAAGCTCAGTTAAAGACTTGGCAGTCGGTGAAAAAAACAGGTATGGTTGTGGTTACTGATGCAGCCGACTCTACAGATATTCATCCTCGTAATAAGCGGGTAACCGGCGAACGTTTGGCATTGTGGGCCTTGGCTAAATCTTACGATAAAAAATGTGCTTATTCAGGTCCTCTTTATAAGTCAATGGTTAAATCCGGCAATAAGATTATTCTTTCATTCGATTATGTTGAAGAAGGGCTCACTTCTAAAGGTGAAGAATTGAAAGGCTTTTTTGTTTCAGGGGTAGATAGACGTTTTTATCCGGCAAAAGCTGTTATTATTAATAATAAGGTGGAAGTTTCAGCTCCAGAAGCCTTAGCACCAGTTGCAGTACGTTATGGTTGGGGCACCTTTTTCCGTGTGAATTTATACAATAAAGCAGGTCTTCCTGCAATTCCTTTCCGTACAGATACTTTTCAGGAAGATACTAATGCAAGACGTTTTGCTGACTCAGAAATGAGACGCTTTCCTAAAGCATGGCAATTAGATTATGGAAAGAGACTCTATTTTGGTTATTCTCAAGGAGTTGGTTGCTGCGCAATGCTAAAAATGTGGGAACAAACAGGAGATAAACGCTACTTTGATTATGTGAAGGAATGGGCCGATAGCCTTATCGACAAAAAGGGGGAGATCGGCTTGTATGAACCTGAGGCTTATAATCTTGATTTTGTTAATTCAGGAAAAGTACTTTTTGAAGTTTACAAGCAAACAGGTGATCAGAAATATAAACTGGCTATGGATCGACTGATTGAACAATTGAAAAATCAGCCGAGAACACTTGAAGGTGCTTATTGGCATAAGTTGACTTACCAGCATCAAGTATGGTTGGATGGTATTTATATGGCTTCACCTTTCATGGCTCAATATGGAGCGGTTTTTGGAAAACCGGAATGGATTGAGGAGTCTATCAAGCAAATTACACTTTGTCGCAAATATACTTTCGATGTAAAAACAGGCTTATACTACCATGCTTGGGATGAGAGTAAATCTCAGAAATGGGCTGACCCTGCAACGGGGCACTCTCCTAACTTTTGGGGAAGAAGCATTGGTTGGTGGTTTATGGCGGTTGTAGATGTTCTCGATTATGTTCCTGCCAATCATCCTGAGCGTGAATCTCTGATTCAGATCGTACAAGCTTTGGCAGATACTCTTCCTAAATATCAGGATAAGAATGGATTGTGGTATCAGGTCCTTGATCAACCTAAGCGTGAAGGTAATTTCCCTGAAGCATCTGTAACAACCCAGTTTATGTATGCTTATGCCAAAGCGGTTAATAAAGGATATATAGATAAGAAGTACCGTGTTTATGCTGAAAAGGCTTTCGATGGTTTAAACAATAAGTTGATAAAAGAGAATGCTGATGGAACGCTGACTTTAACTCGTTGCTGTCAGGTAGGAGGATTAGGTGGAAATCCTTATCGCAATGGAAGTTTTGAATATTATATAGGTGAGAAGATGCGTGATAATGATGCAAAGGCTACTGGACCATATATTATGGGATGTGTTGAGTTAGGGTATTAATCTGACAATGAATAGAATAAACTATTAAAAAAGATTTTAACTTTGTATCTCCGAACCTTTTAATTTTAAGAATCCATGATAAAAAGAATATTTTTGGTTTGTTGTTTTGTCTCATTTAATGTTTTTGCTCCCGCCCAGCAAACCGCTTGGCCTAAAGTGACCACAGAAACTAAACCTGCCGCTCGTTGGTGGTGGTTGGGAAGTGCAGTAGATGAAAAGAACCTTACTTACAATTTGGAAGAATATTCTCGTGCCGGAATGGGAACGATGGAGATTACTCCTATTTATGGTGTGAAAGGGAATGAGGCCCGTGATCTTGATTTTCTTTCTCCTGCATGGATGAAAATGTTGCGGCATACTGAATCCGAAGCAAAAAGAGTGGGGATGCAGGTGGATATGAATACAGGTACAGGATGGCCTTTCGGTGGACCACAAGTAAGTATTGAGGATGCGGCTTGCAAAGTTTTTTTTGAAGAATATATTTTAAATGGCGGGCAGCGATTGAGTGTGCCCATTGAGATTTCTGATAAGCAACAAAAAGCAATCGCTCATTTTAGTCGTTTGATGGCTTTTTCGCAAACAGGTAAGCGATGGGACCTTACCTCTAAAGTAGATAAGCAAGGTAAACTGAGCTGGACAGCGCCTAGTGGTCAATGGAGACTAATAGCGGTATTCAATGGAAAAACGCTTCAGAAGGTGAAACGGGCAGCTCCCGGAGGTGAAGGATATGTAATGGATCATTTTTCACAGAAAGCTGTAGCAAACTATCTTCATCGCTTTGAAGTGGCTTTTACTGATACAAAGGTTCCTTATCCGCATAATTTCTTTAATGATTCGTATGAAGTTTATAAAGCGGACTGGACACCGGATTTCTTTGAACAGTTTTATAAGCGACGTGGATATAAGCTGGAAGAATATCTTCCTGAATTTCTGGACGAAAAACGTTTGGATGTCACCGCCCGGATCATTTCAGATTATCGGGAAACCATATCGGACTTATTGCAGGAAAACTTTACTAGTCAGTGGACAAAATGGGCGAATGGTCACGGAAGTCTTACTCGTAATCAGGCACACGGTTCACCAGGGAATTTGATTGATCTCTATGCTACGGTGGATATTCCTGAATGTGAAGGTTTTGGTATCTCTAATTTTGGCATTAAAGGTTTAAGAAAAGACTCATTGACAGTGAAGAACTTTTCGGATTTGTCAATGCTAAAATATGCTTCTTCGGCTGCACATATCTCGGGTAAACAATATACTTCCTCTGAGACTTTTACTTGGCTTACAGAACATTTTCGTACTTCGTTGTCACAATGTAAACCAGACATAGACTTGATGTTTGTTTCCGGAGTCAACCACACTTATTTCCATGGTACTCCTTATTCACCCCGTGATGCAAAGTGGCCGGGATGGATGTTTTATGCTTCAATAAATATGTCGCCCCAAAATAGTATCTGGCAGGATGCACCTGCTTTTTTCCAGTATGTAACCCGGTGTCAGTCTTTTCTGCAAATGGGCAAACCGGATAATGATTTCTTGATCTATTTACCCATATATGATTTGTGGCATGAGCAAGATGGTCGCATGTTACCTTTCGATATTCATAAAATGGACAAAAGAGCGCCTAAATTTATAGAAGTGGTACATAAGATCAATGAGAGTGGTTTTGATGTAGATTATATTTCCGATCATTTCATTCGTAACACAAAGTGCATAAATGGATTGCTTCAAACACCAGGTGGAGCGACTTACAAGGCGATCATTATTCCGGCTGTTAAGAAAATGCCTGATGATGTTTTAGCCCATTTAATCCATTTGACAGAGCAAGGTGCAAAGATTATCTTTTTAGAGAACTATCCCAATGATGTTCCCGGCTTTTCTCAGTTGAAGAAACGACACAGTCATTTCATGAACCTATTAAAGAGCCTTCCAACTGTAGCCGATTTTAAAGAAACAAAAGTAACTTCTCTGAAAAAAGGGACGGTTATTTCTGGTAGCGAGTATTTTAAAACATTGGCTGCGACAGGTGTTGTAAACGAGGAAATGAAAACAGTATATGGTTTGCAATGTATTCGTCGTTTCAATGAATCAGGTTACCACTATTTTATTGCATCCTTGCAAGCTAAAGATATTAATAATTGGATTAGTCTTGGTGTAAAAGCTACTTCTGCGGTGATCTATAATCCTTTAAATGGAGAGAGTGGAAAAGCACAAATAAGACAAGTCGATGGTCGTACTCAAGTATTTCTTCAAATTAAATCAGGGGAATCTCTTATATTGAGAACTTACTCTAAAGAGAATGTAGGAGTGCCGGATTGGAAATACTCAAGTCCACAAGCATTAGGCTTAGTGTTAGAGAATGGCTGGAAATTACATTTTGGTAATAGTGAACCGTCAATAGAAGGTACCTTTAATATAGGAACACTCGGTTCTTGGACTGATTTGGATGAACCCAAAGCGAAAGTAAACATGGGTACAGGCATTTATTCGGTGGACTTTACTTTACCTGCTATTTCTGCCGACGGTTGGATACTGAACTTAGGGGATGTGCGCGAAAGCGCTCGTGTTATTATTAATGGTAAAGAGGTTGCTACACTTTGGTCGGTTCCTTTTTCCACTTCCATTGGGAAATATCTGAAACGGGGTGAAAACCATATGGAGATAGAAGTGACCAATCTATCCGCTAATCGTATTGCGGATTATGATCGTCGTGGAGTAGAGTGGAGAATCTTTAAAGAAATAAATATGGTGGATATCAACTATGAAAAAAGCAACTATGGTAAATGGGCGGCAATGCCTTCGGGGTTATTAGGTCCGGTGACAATTACCCCTATTAATTATATAAAAGAATAAACAGGTATGATAACAAGAACAAAACTATTCCTTGCGATTTTAGTTTTAAGTGGAGTGATGGCCGCATCGTCAAAAGCTTTGGCTCAGACTTCCGACAAATATGATTATTTATATAAAGGACTTCCTTTTGAAATGTCTCGTTTCAATGCTCCTGTCTTTCCGGATAATAAGGTTTGTATTACTGATTTTGGGGTTTCAGGAAACGGAGCGGATCTTTGTACAGATGCTTTTTCAAAAGCGATAGACACATTGATTAAAAAAGGTGGAGGAACATTAACTGTTCCTTGTGGAGTATGGCTTACCGGTCCCATCGTTTTAAAGAGCAACATAAATCTTCACTTGGAAAAAGGAGCTATTCTCTTGTTTTCTCCCAATATAGATTTATATCCTTTGGTAGAAACTATTTTTGAAGGGCTTGATACCCGCCGTTGCCAATCTCCTATATCTGGTCGCAATCTGACCAATGTAGCCATTACGGGAGATGGAGCAATTGATGGAAATGGAGATTATTGGCGTCCGGTGAAACGGCAAAAGGTGACCGAAGGAGAGTGGAAAGAGTTTACTTCCCGTGGTGGTGTTTACAAACGGCCGGATTACTGGTTTCCTTCAGAAAAAACCTTGATGGGAGATAAGATTTCCGATATGAATGTTCCTCGTAATCTCAAGACAGAAAAAGATTGGCAAGCCATTAAAAACTTTTTGCGTCCGGTGATGATAAGTCTGATAGAATGCAAAAATGTATTTCTTCAGGGAGTTACCTTTCAAAATTCTCCGGCATGGAATCTACATCCTTTGATGTGTGAGAATGTCATTATTGACGGTGTATCTGTGCGCAATCCTTCTTATGCTCAAAATGGCGATGGACTGGACTTAGAGTCTTGCAAAAATGCGCTTATTGTAAATAGTTCATTTGACGTGGGCGATGATGGAATCTGCTTGAAATCGGGTAAAGATGAAGATGGCAGACGACGTGCCCGTCCATGTGAAAATATTATTGTAGATAACTGTACGGTGTTTAAAGGCCATGGCGGATTTGTTGTTGGCAGTGAAATGTCAGGAGGGGTAAAGAATGTAATGGTAACCAATTGTAAGTTTTTAGGGACGGACGTAGGACTTCGTTTTAAAAGTTGCCGCGGACGTGGAGGTGTGGTAGAGAATATTTATATACAGAATCTGAGTATGATGGATATACCTACGGATCCTCTTTTATTTGATCTTTACTATGCAGGAAAATCGGCAGTAGAGGTATTGGAAGATGGAGATGTTCAACCTAAAGAAAGGAAACTTCTTCCTGTAGATGAAACAACGCCGGCTTTTAAGAACATTCAGATAAAAGGATTAAATTGTAGTAATGCCCGCCGTGCAATGTTCTTTAATGGTTTGCCTGAACAAAATATTCATGGAATATCCATTGAAGATGTTTTTATAACTTCTAAGATTGGTGCTGAAATAGCGGAATCGGATCATATACAACTTAAAAATATCACGATTCATGCAAAAGAGGGACCGGCATTATTATTAAGAAACTGTAATAAGGTAAATATAAAAGATTTTAATGGGAAAATAGAACGCATAAATACTCCAGAGTAATTTATTACCAAAACTAACAGTTATAAAATCAAATATTACAATACATTCACAATATTATCGCATATTTTTGCATAATGGTAATGTGAAAAACAAAATAAAAAAATAAGCAATACAATGAAGAGTGCAACTTTATTTCTTGGCCTGTTGATGTCAGCTTTATCTATTACTGCTAATGCTGACAACCATAATATTCCTGATTTTTCTTGGATGAAAGATGTCGGAGCAAAAAGCTTCCCTCAATCTGTAAAAGTATATAATGTGACAGACTATGGCGCTCAGGGAGATGCATTGGTTATGTGTACGGAATCTATACAAAAAGCAATAGATGACTGCTCTGCTTCAGGAGGAGGAATAGTGACTTTTGGTCCTGGTATATATCTTACCGGTTCTATTTTTATTAAACAAAACGTAAACTTTAATATACCCAAAGGAGCAACTCTTATTGGTAGTCAGGATATAGCCGATTACAAAAAAATTGATACTCGCATTGCGGGTATAGAAATGAATTGGCCATCTGCTCTAATTAATGTTATTGGTCAAAAAAATGTGGCTATTACCGGGGATGGAACTATTAATGGACGTGGAAAAGTTTTCTGGGATAAATACAGAGCTATGCGCAATGAATATGATCCAAAAGGCCTTCGCTGGATCGTTGATTATGATTGTGAACGTCCAAGAGGCATTCTTATTTCAGATTGTGAAAATGTAACGGTGAAAGATATTGTACTCTATCAACCGGGATTTTGGTCTTTGCATATTCTTTATTCTCAGCACATCACGGTCGATGGCATTATTATCAGCAATAATATAGAGGGCAGAGGCCCAAGTACAGATGGCATTGATATTGACTCATCTAGCAAGATACTAGTGCAAAACAGTAATATTAACTGTAATGATGATAATTTTTGTCTGAAATCCGGCCGCGATTCTGATGGACTTCGTGTAAATCGTCCTTGTGAATATGTTGTAATCCGTGATTGTATCGCCGGTCATGGAGATGGGTTGTTTACTTGTGGTAGTGAAACATCTGGTGGAATACGCAACATTGTGGCATATAACATGAAGGCTTATGGAACAAAATATGGATTGCGCTTTAAATCTACCATACAAAGAGGTGGAGTTATTGAGAATATCTATCTTCAGAATATAGAAATGGTTGGTGTTCGCGATCCTTTTATTGTGGATCTCAACTGGCTACCTACTTATAGCAATTCAAAACTTCCTGAAGGATATGATCCCAATAACATTCCGGCTCATTGGACTAAAATGCTGGCTCCAGTTGACCCCAAAATAGGTACGCCTAAATTTAAAAATATATATTTCGAAAATATAACGGCTACAAAGGCTGGTACTTGTGTTAAAGTGACAGGAATAAAAACGGGTACGATTGATAATTTCTATTTTAAGAATGTACATTTCGATGGAGCAAAGGCTGGGAATATCACTTTTGCTAAAGATTGGAGTTTTGAAGATTTTTCTGTGAAGGCAACCAGTGGTGAGATGGTTATAGTAAAAGATTGCAAAAACGTAAAGTTATAAAATAATACGAAGAATGGAAGATAGACATTTTTTTGCAGTTGATCTGGGAGCTACCAGTGGCCGTACAATTTTAGGTACGGTAAAAGAAGGATCTATAGAATTGAAAGAATTAACTCGTTTCTCTAATCAGATTATTGAAACGAATGGTCATTTTTATTGGGATATTTATGCTCTATATCAAGAAATTATTAATGGATTGAAGATTGTATCGAATGATAAAATAGAAATAACTTCTATCGGGATAGATACTTGGGGAGTGGATTTTGTTTTTGTAGGCAAGGATGGTGAAATACTCCGTAATCCTTATAGTTACCGTGACCCTCATACAGTGGGTGCTCCTGAAGAATTCTTCAAGCAAATGCCCCGTGAGCAAGTGTATGGATTGACGGGCATTCAGATAATGAATTTTAATTCACTGTTTCAATTGGCTACGATTAAAAAAAACGGTTCTTCTGTATTGCCTATTGCTGACAAAATACTATTCATTCCTGATGCACTGTCTTATATGCTGACGGGAAAAATGGTCACAGAGTATACCTTTGCTTCTACTTCTCAGATGTTAAATCCGAAAACGAAGCAATTTGAGCCACAATTAATGAACTTATTAGGGCTCAAAGAAGATGTATTTAATAAAATAGTATATCCGGGTACATTGGTGGGTACACTTACCCAATCAATAAAAGAACAGACTGGTTTAGGTGACATTCCTGTTATTGCTGTGGCTGGTCATGATACGGCTTCTGCTGTTGCTGCAGTTCCTGCGGAGAACAAAAACTTTGCTTATTTGAGCTCTGGAACTTGGTCTTTGATGGGTATTGAAGTTGATGAACCGATTATTAGTGAAGAAAGTTTTCAACTTAATTTCACTAATGAAGGTGGTGTGGAAGGAACGATTCGTTTCTTAAAAAACATTTGTGGAATGTGGCTGTTGGAACGTTGCCGTAAAGAATGGGCGCGTGATGCAGATTACTCCTACCCAGAATTAATAGAAGCGGCGTTAGCTGCTCCTGCATTTAAGAGTTTGATTAATCCTGATGCTCCCTGTTTTGCCAATCCGATATCGATGATCGAAGCAATAAAGCATTATTGTAGGGAAACGAATCAGCTTGTTCCCGAAACTTGTGGAGAGATAACTCGATGTATTTTTGAAAGTTTGGCTTTGAGATATCGTCAAGTTCTCGAAAGTCTGCAAAAAGTGGCAACATTTCCTATTGAAAAATTACATGTGATAGGTGGGGGATCAAAAAATAATCTTTTAAACTCCTTTACTGCGAATGCTTTAGGTATCGAAGTAATAGCTGGTCCGTCTGAAGCGACAGCCATAGGTAATGTTATGTTACAGGCAAAAGCCGCAGGTCTTGTTCCCGATATATGTAAGATGCGTGAGCTAATTCGTAAATCAGTTAAAGTGAATATCTTTACTCCGACTGACAAAGAATTATGGGAAGAAGCATATAACAAATTCTTACAAGTATTTATAGATAATATTTAATTAAAAGAACATTTAAAACATAATTATTATGAAAGACGAACTTATTAAAAAAGCGTTTGATATTGCAGAAGAGAGATATGCTGCAGTAGGTGTGGATGTGAATAAAGCGTTGGAAGATTTGCAAAAAATATCCTTATCTCTTCATTGTTGGCAAGCAGACGATGTCTCTGGATTCGAAAATCCTAACGGACAATTATCCGGTGGTATTCAAGCAACGGGAAACTATCCTGGAAAAGCTCGTAACATTGAAGAATTAAGAACTGATGTTTTGAAAGCTGCTTCTTATATTCCAGGAACACATCGTTTAAATTTGCATGCTACTTATGGTGACTTTGGTGGTAAATTTGTAGATCGTGATCAAATAGAGCCTAAGCATTTTCAAAGTTGGATGGAATGGGGTAAAGAGCACAATATGAAGTTGGATTTCAACTCTACTTCTTTTTCACATCCTAAAAGTGGTAGTTTAACTTTGTCTAATCCTGATAAAGAAATCCGTGATTTTTGGATTGAACATACAAAGCGTAGCCGTGCCATTGCAGAAGCAATGGGTAAATATCAGGGATCTCCTTGCGTAATGAATCTTTGGATTCATGATGGGTCAAAAGATCAGACAGTCAATCGCCTTTATTATCGTGAATTGCTTAAACAATCATTGGATGAGATTTTTGCTACCAAATACAATAATATGAAGGATTGTATTGAGGCAAAACTTTTTGGTATCGGTGCTGAAAGTTATACTGTTGGATCTTATGATTTTTATTTGGGTTATGGTGTGAAAAATAATAAAATGGTCACATTGGATACCGGCCATTTTCACTTAACAGAAAGTATTGCAGATAAGATTTCTTCTTTGCTGTTGTTTACACCTGAAATTATGCTTCATGTAAGTCGTCCTGTTCGTTGGGATTCCGACCATGTTACTATAATGAATGATGATACATTGGATTTGGCAAAAGAAATAATCCGTTGTAATGCATTAGACCGTGTGAATATTGGTTTGGATTATTTTGATGCTTCTATTAATCGCATCGGTGCATATGTAATCGGATCACGTGCTACTCAAAAATGTTTGATACAAGCACTTCTTGAACCACTTGCTCAGTTACGTAAGTATGAAGCTAATGATCAATTGTTTGAACGTCTTGCACTTTTGGAAGAAGCAAAAAGTCTTCCTTGGAACGCAGTTTGGGATATGTTCTGCTTAAAGAACAATGTTCCTGTAGGCGAAGAATTTATCGCTGAGATTCAGAAATACGAAGTAGATGTTACCAGCAAAAGATAAATAATTTGATATGCTTATGTGCATAAATATACCCATATGTTTTTATAGCATATGGGTTCATTGGTACATTGGCTATTAATAAAAAAGAATATTATGAATACACTAATAGGACTCATTATTATTGCTATAGGTAGTTTAGGGCAGAGTAGTTCATACGTACCTATAAACAAAGTAAAGCAGTGGAGCTGGGAAAGTTTTTGGCTGGTACAAGGTATTTTTGCCTGGTTGGTCTTTCCTTTATTGGGCGCTTTGCTAGCTATTCCAGCTGGCAGTAATCTGTTCGAGCTTTGGAGCTCCGGTGGTGCTCTTCCTTCTATTGCCTATGGCGTACTTTGGGGAGTAGGCGGGTTGACATTCGGTCTAAGTATGCGCTATCTTGGTGTAGCTTTGGGGCAAAGTAT
Source organism: Bacteroidales bacterium (assembly GCA_015654535.1). Lineage (GTDB taxonomy): Bacteria > Bacteroidota > Bacteroidia > Bacteroidales > Bacteroidaceae > Bacteroides. The sequence continues at coordinate 47,021 of JAATGU010000038.1, read as the reverse complement.
ATCTTTAGGAACTTGCGCTGGTTTTGGTACTCTTTTACCGGCGGTTTTCGGAGGAAAAGACTTGTTTCATGGCGAGGGTCTAATGTTACTTATTGGTGTGTGTATCACGTTGGCAGGCATAGCCATTATTGGATATGCAGGAAGTCTTCGCTCAAAGAATATGACTGATGAAGAGAAAAAGGCTGCGGTTAAAGACTTTGCTCTGACGAAAGGATTATTTGTGGCTCTTCTTGCTGGTGTAATGAGTGCTTGTTTCGCTTTGGGACTTGAAGCAGGAATACCTATAAAAGAAGCTGCTCTTGCAGGTGGCGTTAAAGGATTGTATGCAGGACTTCCGGTAATATTTCTCGTAACGTTTGGTGGTTTCTTAACCAATGCTGTATATTGCATACAGCAGAATGTGAAGAATAAGTCCGGGAAGGAATATTTTTCTGTCAAAGGTCGGACTTTAACAAATAATATATTGTTTTGTGCACTTGCAGGAGTCTTGTGGTATTCACAATTCTTTGGGCTTGAGATGGGAAAGAGTTTCCTCCTTGATAGTCCGATCCTGCTAGCTTTCTCCTGGAGTATTTTGATGTCGCTCAATGTTACGTTTAGTAATGTTTGGGGTATCATTCTTAAAGAATGGAAAGGAACAAGCAGCTCTACTATAGGAGTCCTGATATTGGGCTTGTTAGTATTAATATCGTCTATTATCGTGGTGGCAATGGCGCAATCATAATTGTATAATAATAAGAGGTTATATCAGTTAAAACTTGTATAATCCAGACAAATAAACAAATATAAAAATATGAAATCAGTTTTAGAAAATAATCCGGTTCTTGCTAAGCAAGTAGCTGAAGTAGCGGAAGTGGCTGGATACCTCTGGCAAAAAGGTTGGGCTGAGCGTAATGGAGGCAACATCACCATAAACATTACGGATGTGATTGATGATGAAATCAGAAGCTTAAAACCAATTAGTGATAAAGTTCAGATTGGAATATGTCTTCCGAACTTGAAAGGTTGTTATTTCTATTGCAAGGGAACGAACAAACGCATGCGTGACTTGGCACGTTGGCCGATGGAAAACGGATCGATCATTCGTATTTGCAGTGATTGCTCTAGCTATGAAATTGTAGCGGATCAACCAGTGCCTCCTACTTCGGAACTTCCTTCTCACTTGTCGATGCACAATTATTTAATCGGTAGCGGATCCAGCTATAAGGCTGCTATACATACGCATCCGATCGATTTAGTTGCAATGACTCACAATCCTGCTTTTCTCAAAAAAGATGTACTTACGAACTTACTTTGGAGCATGATTCCTGAAACAAGGGCATTTTGCCCTAAAGGGTTGGGCATTATTCCTTATGCATTGCCTAGTTCTCTTGAATTGGCTGATGCAACGGTCAAAGAACTTGCCGAATATGATGTTGTGATGTGGGAGAAACATGGAGTTTGTGCTGTTGGTGAAAACGTTATGGAAGCATTTGACATGGTCGATACACTCTCCAAATCCGCTCAGATATATATGACAGCCAAATCAATGGGCTTTGAACCGACCGGTATGTCTGCTGTGAAGATGGAAGAACTGAAAGTTGCATTCAATTTGCCAAAATAAAGAAACATACATTTGAATAATTTGTTTATCATGAATTTAAAGAAAATTCTGTTGCTAGGTACACTTACCCTCTGTTTTACATCTCTGGCTGCTCAAACAAAAATGACGGCGAAAGAGGCAGCAGTGAAAATTGCAGATCGCATACTGAGCAGCACTACCTATGAATTTAAAAATACTAAAACGGGAGAAATCTATAAAACAGTTAAAGACCTGCCGGTTTCTGCTGATGTTAAGGTGGCTTGTAAGTATAATGATTGGCACTACACGAATGGTGTGACAAATATCGCTTTATTGGAACTGGCTAATAAGACTGGTAATAAAAAATACGATGATTATGTACTCAAAAACATGAATTTTGTATTTAATGAAGGGAACTTGGACTTTTTCAAAAAGCAGTATGATCAAGCTTTTAAAAAAGGAGGATGGAGTGCTATTCGTAGCCTGAGCTGGTCTATGATCTTTCGTGGTAAACGACTGGACGACAATGGACCGATGGGGGCAAGTTTGATTGAACTTCAAATGCGCCATCCGAATAAATTTTTTCTGAATTATATTAATCAAACAGCTGATCACTTGAATTATGCTGAACCTCGTTTGGCAGATGGTACCATTGCGCGTCTTTGGCCTCATGAAAATACGATTTGGGCGGATGATGCATTTATGGCAATCTCTTTTTTATCTCGTATGGGTCAAATGACTGGAGATGATAAATATTTCACAGATGCGGCAACTCAGATATTGAACTATAACAAATATTTGTGGTGTCCTGAAAAAAATATTTATTATCACTGCTACCACACAGATAATAAGGAACATGGTGTCGCTCATTGGAGTCGTGCTAATGGCTGGGTTTTTATGGCTCAAGCGGATCTCCTTTCCAAAATGCCAAAGAACCACCCGATGCGTGAGGCTATCATCAAAAATTTTCAGCAGCAAGCAAGTGGGGTAGCTCGTTATCAAGGAAAGAACGGATTGTGGCATCAACTTCTTGATAAAGAAGATTCTTATGAGGAAATTACAGGTACAGCAATGTTTGTTTTTGGAATGGCTCGTGGTGTGAAAGAAGGGTGGCTACATCCGGATTTCATCTATGTAGCAGAACAAGGACTTAAAGGAATGATGCAAAAAATCACAGATAATGGTGATGTTACTGATATTTGTGTAGGTACAGGTATTATGCCTTCTATTACTTACTATTATAGTCGTCCTACCCAAGAGAATGACCCAATGGGTGAAGGTCCGGTTCTTAGAGCACTTATTGAAATGATGGATGCTCCAAAATATACTGAGATTAAAGCAGAGCAGCAATACGATAAGATTGTGGTGAGAAAATAATTTTAGTATAAATAGTTGTTATTCTGAAAGGAGTATTTATGTAAAAGAACAATCATTCTTTTCATAAATACTCCTTTTCTCTTTTTAACTTTCTCTATATATCTTTGTATTGTTACGTATTGCCACATCAGAAATAATGCCTAAATTTGTGATGTTTAATATTACGAAGTGGCTGATGATAAAGGATTATAATGACTTAGGAGTCGATTTTAAATATCTCATAGTAAATGCCTTGGATCATAAATTTGGTTTGTCGGTCAATACTGTAGGCTTTCAGTCTATTCAGCCTAACTCGCCTTATCCTCTCAAAGATCATCCTTCTGGTTATTTCTTTAACGCTCAAAAAGGACGAGTGTTGCGTGAATATCAGTTTGTATATATAACTAAGGGTCGAGGACTTTTTACTTCTGATTCTATGCAGGAAACTTCTATCTCTAAAGGGCGTCTTTTAGTTCTTTTCCCTGGTCAGTGGCATACATATCATCCTCTTCAGCAGGTTGGATGGAATGAATATTATATTGGCTTTGAAGGCTCTATTATTGATAATATAGTGAAAAATTCATTCCTTTCGATTGACAATCAGGTCCTTGAAGTTGGTCTAAATGAAGAGCTTGTCCATCTTTTTGCACGAGCCATAGAAGTGGCTGAAGCGGATAAAATATCTTCTCAGCAATACCTTGCAGGAATAGTTCTGCATATCTTAGGAATGATTCTCTCCATTTCTAAAAATAAGATCTTTGAGATTGGTGATGTCGATCAAAAAATAGAACAAGCAAAGATTATAATGAATGAAAATGTTCTTAAGGACATTGATCCGGAAGAACTTGCCATGAGATTGAATATCAGCTATTCATGGTTTCGTAAAATATTCAAAGACTATACAGGTTATGCTCCTGCAAAATATTTTCAGGAGCTAAAACTTCGTAAAGCAAAGCAATTATTAGTTGGTACTTCTCAATCTGTTAAAGAGATTTCTTACTTATTAAATTATACTTCTACAGAGCATTTCTTTTCATTATTTAAAAAACGCACTGGTTTTACTCCACTTGAATATCGCAGCTTTGGGCGCGAAACAGAAGCTGAAATATAAATCCACTTATTTTTAACCAAATTAACCTTTTGATGCCTTGTCAGAAAGGCTTACTCCGTCTCATATGAAATCTTATTTCTCTTACATTCTTTTTTTTTGAAAGGTACCTATTTGATTGAAAGACAGATGTTATTTTAGAATAAAGGCATTAATATGTTAAGTGATTCTAGATGGTTGTATATTTATAAATTAGAAAGATTTTATTGAGTAAAATCAAAAACACTATCTTAAGTGTCATTTTGATTACTAATGTATGGTTATTCTCTACTTATAGTACCCAATTTTAATATCAAAAGGTCAAAAAATACAGCATTTCAATCAAAAAAGTAAATATAGGTTGCTTTCTTATACCTATTTTTGTTTCGCAAATCAGAATATCTTTATATGAATCTCTTGGTCCTTTTGATATAAAAGGTCTAGACTTTTTGTGGCCTTCTTGATTTATCGTGTTTTTTATTTAATTATTTAAACACTTTTTTAAAAGTTAGGGTTTTTGAAAACAACGTTACATTGATGAATTTAAGTATTAAGTATATTTTAAAAGCAGTAAATGCTTGTTCGTCTTTTTAGATAACAGTTGTTTTATCTTGAATTTATCTATTAATCATTTATAATAATTAGTCTATGAGAATCTTACATGAAAGACTATGCTTACTAATTTTTTTATTAGTAAGCTGTTCTCTAAGTGCGCTTGCACAGAACAAAACAATCACAGGCACAGTGAAAGATGCGTCTAATCTCGGAATTCCCGGAGCTTCAGTTGTGGTAAAAGGCACTTCGACAGGTTCTATTACTGATCTTGACGGGAATTTCTCAATTTCTGTACCTGCTTCTACTAAACAATTAACGTTTTCATTTATTGGTTATGACTCACAAAGTGTAATTCTTGGCTCACAAACTAAAATTAATGTGGTTTTAAAAGAATCCTCAGTAATGTTGGACGAAGTTGTCGCTATAGGTTATGGAAAGATGAAAAAGAGAGATCTTACAGGAGCTACATCTTCAGTTCAAGGCAGTGAAATTAAATCAGTGCCTGTAACTACGGCAGCCCAAGCTTTAACTGGACGTGCCGCGGGTGTAAATATTACATCTTATAGTGGTGCTCCAGGTGCTGATGTTAAAATTGTAGTCAGGGGTGGTACTTCTATTACTCAAGATAACGAACCTCTTTATATTGTAGATGGCTTTCAAATGGATAATGCATTAACTACGATTAATGCAAGTGATATTGAAACTATTGACGTAATGAAAGACGCATCTTCTACTGCTATTTATGGTGCAAAAGGTTCTAATGGAGTTGTTATTATTACGACAAAGTCAGGGAAAGCAGGAAAAACTCAGGTTTCATACAATGGATATATTAATTTTCAGAAATTGGGTAAGAAGTTAGATGTTCTTTCTCCCTATGAATATGTAAGACTTCAACATGAGCATTATACACTGGGCAAAAATATAGGTGTATTTAATTCCTTATATGGAAGTTGGGATCAGATGCACAGCTTGTATGATAATGCTGAAGCAATTGATTGGATTGACCTTATGTTTGGTGGAACTGGGGTAATGTACAATCACGATCTTAATATTTCTGGTGGTAATGATAAAACAAAATTTGTGTTAAGCTATAATAATACCACTGACAACTCTATTCTCGATAAATATGGTTTATATAGAAATAATATTCGTGCAAAATTTAGCCATGAGATAAGAAAAGGTGTCAGACTGGATTTTAGTGCTAATTTTAATGATGCTAAAACAGAAGGAGGCGGTGATTTAGGTGGCCGTTTGAAATTTGCTGTATTATCACGTCCGGTAGGAGGTTTGATTCATACTAACGATGAACTGTTGAATATGTATGGGCAGGATGCTAAGTTATTGGCTGTAGACCCTAGTCTTAATTATGACATTGCCAATCCCATTATAACAAATGACGCTATTACCAATACAAAATTAGTGCGTACGTTTGATTCTAATGGAAGTTTGGAAATTGATCTTTATAAAGGACTCACTTATAAATTGGCAGGTAGTTATTTATGGCAACAAACACGTAATGACTATTGGGATGATGGTCGTACATTGGATGCTGTAGTTAAGGGGGGGCCTTATGGAAGTAGAAGTAATGCTGAAAAGTATACATATCAGATTACAAACACCCTTACTTATGATACAACAATAAATCAAAAACATAATTTTACTTTACTTGCAGGACAAGAAGTAACCTACTCTGAGAGCATGAACATTGCCTCTGGATCACAAAATTTTTCAGAGAGTAATTTTGGTTTGGATAATATGGCAATGGGAGAGGTAACAAACAATAATGAAACTAGTAGAAGCAGTAACGGCATAGTTTCATTGTTTGGACGTGCTTTATATAATTATGACAGCAGATATTTATTAACTGCAACAATGCGTGCAGATGGTTCTTCTAAATTTGCTAAAGGAAAACAATGGGGCTATTTCCCATCTATATCAGGAGCATGGCGTATTAGTCAAGAAGCGTTTATGAGTGATCAGGACGTATTCTCTAATTTGAAACTTCGTGTAGGGTATGGTACTTCAGGAAACTGCAACATTAGTGATAATATGTATGCAACAAATTACGATGCAGGTGTTTATGGCATTGGCAAAACAGAAATTGCAACAATCACCCCTAGTTCAACTCTTGGAAACAAAGACTTACAGTGGGAAACCATTAAAGCTACCTCTATCGGTCTTGATATGTCATTTCTTGTTAATCGTATTAATTTCAGTGTGGATTGGTACAACAATGTATCTGACAATTTGTTGATGAATGTTCCTATTCCTGCTACTACAGGTTATACTTCTCAATATCAAAATATTGGAAGTTTACGTAATCGCGGCTTTGAATTTGTACTAAATACTCAAAATATCAAAACTAAAAATTTTAACTGGAGTTCGGATTTAAATATTTCTTTCAATAAAAATAAAGTTATCAGACTTTATGGAGAAGATGCAGAACAAAATTATATGATTGCGTCAACTGGTTCTAACGGCGCTGCTTATTGGGTTCAAGAAGGGCAATCTTTGGGGCAGATTTATGGATATGCATATGATGGCTTTTATACTTCTAATGATTTTGACCAATTATCAAATGGTACTTATTTGTTGAAAAATGGAGTTGCATATGATAAATCTAAAGCAAGAGCAGCTGTTAAACCTGGTGACATAAAATTTAAAGCTAATGGTCAAACGATCGATAGCGATGGAAATCCAGTATGGACAGCTAGTGACCGTCAAATTATTGGTAATGCTAATCCAAAATTTACGGGAGGATTTAATAATACATTCACATATAAAAACTTGGATCTTTCTATCTTTATGAACTTTGTTTATGGTAATGATGTCATTAATTTAAGTACTCAACGTTTTGTGAGCTCATATATTTCAAATAAAAATGCATTGAGCATTTTGGCTAATCGTTATACAACTATTGATCCTTCTACCGGAATTGAAACAACGGATCTTGCTCGCTTAAGTGAAATAAATAAGAATGCAGCTATCTGGAGTGTTAATCCTAATGTAGCGACTAATACTACATTAAATTCATATTATGTTGAAAATGGTTCTTATCTAAGGATAAACAATATTTCACTTGGCTATACTTTCCCAAAAGCGTTATTGAAGAAGATTAATGTTGAAAATCTACGTGTTTATGGCACATTGAATAATGTGTATACTTTTACTTCTTATACAGGTTTTGATCCAGAAGTAACAAGTAATAGTTCTGCTCTTTATCCTGGTATTGATAATTCTTCTTTTCCGAGATCTAAAAGCTACGTAGTAGGTCTTAATTTAACATTTTAATTAGAAAAAAATTATGAAAAAGATAATTAAAAAAGTCTACATGCTATTTTGCTCTGTAGCTTTGATCACGTCAATAATATCTTGCCAAGACTGGCTAGATATGCCAAGTAAATCTTCCTATGACAGTACTTCTGTTTTTGTTTCGGTAGATCGTGCTGAGATGGCAACCAAAGGAGCTTATGAAGGTATGTGGGTTATGCTTTGGAACTATTATGTAAATTTTGGCACTGATGAGATGCAGTCTGCTGAAAGCCTTTCTGGTTCAAAAAATTGTGTTGGTAATTATGTTTATACTACGGGTCTTGTTCCAGGCTCAGAATTTAATGGCGTTTATACAGGCATTGCTAAGGCAAATAATTGCATAAAAAACATTCCCCTTATGGCTGAATTTGAAAATGGTGCGGCTACAGAAAAAGCAAAACTACGCCAATATGTTGGTGAATGTTTAGTTATTCGTGCTATTCATTATTGGAATTTAATCCGTTATTGGGGAGATGTACCATATATAACTTTGCCTCAGGAAGATTATGATACGTTTTATTCATCCAGAACAAGCCGTGATGTTATTTATGATGGTATCATTGCAGATATGCAAAAAGCAATAGAGTATTTACCATGGTATGATGAAAGTGGATATACAACACCTGAAAGAATTTCTAAGAATGCAGCTTATGGTTTTCTTGCAAGAATTTCACTTTATGCTGCAGGATATTCTTTGCGTTGGGATATGAATACTTATGATGCCAGTACATGTAAGATGGCAAAAAGAGATGATCCTGCTCGTGTGAAAGAATTATATCAGATTGCTAGTGACGCTTGTAAGGCGGTAATTGATAAAGGAGAGAATTCTCTAAATCCTTCTTATGAAGCTCAGTTTAGAACATATTCTGAGGGTACTTATTATCCAAAAGAGTCGATGTTTGAATATGCCCAATATGGTAGTCAAATGAATACTTTGCGTGCAGGTTATGCTTTGGGTATGCGCTGCATTTCTGGGAGTTTATATGGTAAGTGCGAATCAGTGGCTTATTATCAGCCTACACTTTATTATTCTTTTGCGAATGGTGATAGTCGTCGTGATATTACTTGTCCTAACTATGAAATAGCAGCTGATGGAAAACGTACAATGACTAGTCTTTCTAGTCGTAGGTCAATCGGTAAATGGCGCGTAAATTGGAGAACAGTTGCGGCTGGTACAAGTAGTGCTACTTACCAGAATATTAATATTGCATTGTTGCGTTATTCAGATATTTTATTGATGTTTGCTGAAGCTCAAAATGAATTGAATAATGGACCAACGACAGAGGGAATTGCTGCTTATGAAGCTGTAAGAAAACGTGCATTCGGAAATAACAGCATTGGTCAGACTCCAACAGATTATGAAGGATTCTTTAAAGCGATTGTAAATGAACGTAAATATGAATTAGCTTTTGAAGCAATGCGTCGTACAGACCTTATCCGTTGGAATCTCTTAGGCGAAGTTGTTAATCAAACTAAAGCAGAGTTGACAAAAATGTATAATAGAGAAGCTCCTTACCAAAATCTTCCTGAATGGGTTGCTTATCCAAATGAATATTCAAAAACATGGAAAGATCCTAGCGTTACATTGAATAATCTTATTGAGGTGAAACCTTCTGAAACCGCAACATTTGTTTGTCCTGCTGGTTATACTATTCTTAAAGATTATCTTACAGGTTTGAAACCTACAGATAATTTTGTGTCAAATTTTGCTAGAGGATATGTTGAAAATAATGTTGAATTATTCCCATTTGCACAGATAGTAATGGATGTCAATAAAGGGTTAGCTGGCCAACAACATCCTAAATATTAACTACTGATTTAGATATGTTTAAAGTAAATAAAGGACAGCTATTAGAGCTGCTCTTTATTTATAAATATACTTTTATATTTTATTTTTTAAATAAATTTTATCATGAAAAAACACATTCTTTTTTTAGCATGTATGCTTTTTGCAACAATGCTTTTCGCTCAACCTATAGCTTTCCCTGGTGCGGAAGGATATGGTAAATATACCACTGGTGGTCGTGGAGGCCGAGTGATAACTGTAACTAATTTAAATGATTCGGGAAAGGGAAGTTTCCGTGATGCTATTGAGCAAAAGGGACCTCGTATCATTGTCTTTGCGGTTGATGGAACTATTGACTTGCAGTCAAAACTGGTTGTTGACCATGATAGTCTTACCATTGCCGGGCAAAGTGCTCCGGGGGATGGTATTTGTTTAAAAGGATATCCATTTTATGTTCAGGCAAATAATGTGATAATAAGATATATTCGTTGTCGAATGGGCGATCTTCATAAAGTGGAAGATGATGCTATGGGTGGACGAAAGACTAAAAATTTAATTGTTGACCATTGTTCTTCTTCATGGTCTATTGATGAATGTATGTCTTTTTATGGTGTAGAGAATATGACCGTTCAGTGGTGCATGATCACTCATAGTCTTTCCAAGTCTTATCATTTTAAAGGAGCTCATGGTTTTGGAGGTATCTGGGGAGGTCAAAAGGCTACTTTCCATCATAATCTTTTGGCTCATCACAGTAGCAGAAATCCTCGTTTTGCCTCTGATGGGTGTACTCCGACCGATTTCCGTAATAATGTAGTTTATAATTGGGGGTATAAAGCGGCATATGGAGGCGGAAGAGGTGGACGAATTAACTTCGTTGGAAATTATTATAAACCAGGTCCTGCTACTTCTGCTAATAAACGGACTTGCTTTCTTGATGCTGCGGTTGATGGAACTAGCGTTTATTATTTGAGTGGAAATGTAATGGTTGGTAGTAAAAAAGTTACAAAAAACAACTGGCTTGGCGCCCAAGAAAATATTACTCTGTCTGTTCGTGCAGACAAGCCCTTTCCTTTTATGCCAATAAATGAGGATACTCCTTCAAAAGCTTATGAAAAGGTCCTTAAGATTGCAGGATGTAATTTGCACAGGGATAGCTATGATGCAAGAGTTATAAAGGAAGTTCGTACTGGCATTGCTACTGAAGGAGAAACTTTTGCCGGAGGAGGAAAAGGGATAATAGATTCACAATCAGCTGTGGGTGGGTGGCCAAATCTTGCTAAAGGTATAGCACCGGTTGATAAAGATGGAGATGGAATTCCTGACGAGTGGGAAAAGAAGAATGGATTAAATTCAAATGACATTAATGATGGATCTATTCATACTTTAAGTCCTGATTTTACAAATGTAGAGGTCTATCTTAATGGTTTAGTAAAGTAACTATCAAATATCACAGCATAAATATCATTGTTTATAGAAGTTAGTTTCGTACTAACTTCTATTTTTGCATATATATATTCAAAACATTATCTAAGAAAATACCATGAAGAAGATTTTCTATTCTTGTTTAGCGTTGATTATGTCAGCGTGTGGGGCAGGGAAGCAAGCGCCAATTGATCGTCAGGCCTTGGTTACCCGCAATAATCCTCAGATCACTGCATTTGATTCTCTTGCGTCGCTATCTGTGGGCAATGGTGAATTTGCGTATACTGTAGATGCTACGGGTTTGCAAACATTTCCTGAAATGTACTCGAATGGTGTGCCGCTTGGCACTCAATCTCAATGGGGATGGCATAGTTTTGCTAATCCTGAAAATTATAAACCAGAAGAAACGCTAAAGAACTATGACTTTGGCCGTGGAAAACAAGAGCCTTATGCTACTCAATTTAATGAACCAGGGCGTCAAAAGGAGGCATCTAACTGGTTTCGTATCAATCCTCACCGTTTACATTTAGGAATTGTGGGTTTTGAACTAGGTAAAGAGGTAAAATCTGCTGATATTACTAATATCAAACAAGAGCTTAACTTGTGGAAAGGTTTTATAAATAGCAGCTTTAATCTTAATGGTAAGTCTGTAGAAGTGCAGACTGCTTGTCATCCTCACAAAGATATGATTGCCGCAAAGATTCATTCAACGTTGCATCCGGCAGTAAACTTCCGCTTCCCATATCCTTCAGGTGGACATAGCGACGATGCTTGCGACTGGACAAAAAATGAGTTACACAGTACTGTTGTAGTTAGTCAGGATGATCATTCTGCTATCCTGAAAAGACAGATTGACGCAACTGTTTATTATGTGCAAATTCGTTGGGAAGGTGAGGCTAAACTTACCGAGAAAGAAAAGAATTATTTTGTGTTGACTCCTTTGTCAGATGACTTTGCATTTACTTGTCTGTTTACTCCCAACGAACAGACAGATAAACAACCTTCGATTGCAGAGACATTTAATGAGTCTGATGCTTATTGGATTTCTTTTTGGAAGAATGGTGGAGCTGTTGACTTTTCAGCTTGCAAGGATGTACGTGCCAAAGAATTGGAGCGCCGTGTTGTACTTTCACAATATTTACTTGCTATTCAATGTGCCGGTTCTACTCCCCCACAGGAAACCGGCTTGACTTATAACTCTTGGTTTGGTAAATTCCATCTTGAAATGATTTGGTGGCATCAGGCTCAGTTTGCTTTATGGGGACGTCCTGAACTATTGGACCGTACGCTTGGATGGTATGAAAAAGTTTATCCGATAGCAAGAGAAATAGCAAAACGTCAAGGGTTCGATGGTGTTCGTTGGATGAAGATGACAGATCCTTCCGGAATTGAAGCTCCTTCTAAAGTAGGTTCATTTCTTATTTGGCAACAACCTCACTTGATCTATTTGGCAGAATTGCTTTATCGAAGTAATCCTAGTCCCGAAGTGATTAAGAAATATAATAAAATGGTGCAGGAAACTGCTGCTTTCATGTATTCTTTTGCTACTTATGATCAATTAGAGGGACGCTTTATTTTGAAAGGAGCTATTCCTGCACAAGAGACCCTTCGTGCTTCGGAAACTGTGAATCCTCCATTTGAACTTTCTTATTGGCATTTTGCTATGAGTATTGCTCAGAAATGGCGTGAACGCGCTGGCGAAAAACGTAACTTGAGATGGGATGAACTGATTGATAAACTTTCACCGCTTGCTTCACAAGATGGTTTGTATTTGGCAGCAGAAACCGCTCTTGATACGTATAAAGATATACGTTTTACTTCCGATCATATGGCTGTTCTTGGTGCTGAAGGAATTTTGCCTAAGTGTAAATTGGTGCGTAATGACTATATGAAGAATACGCTGAACTGGATTTGGGACAACTGGAACTGGGGAAAGACTTGGGGATGGGATTATCCAATGACAGCTATGAATGCTGCTCGTCTTGGTGAACCTGATAAAGCTGTAGGAGCTCTTTTGATGGATAAGCGGACAAATACTTATTTGGTTAACGGGCATAATTATCAGGATGATCGCTTGCGTGTTTACCTTCCTGGCAATGGTGGTTTACTTACTGCCATTTCTATGATGTGCGCTGGTTGGGATGGTTGCAAAGAGAAAAACCCCGGATTCCCTAAGGATGGCAACTGGAATGTGAAGTGGGAAGGTCTGCTTCCAATGCCTTGATGATTATATTAGATAGAGAGAATACCAAATTTGAGATAATAAAGATATAGATATGTTCAATCTGAAATTTGTGAAAATACTGCCACTCCTGTTAATCGGTGTGGCAGCATCTGCGCAACCACTTGCTTCGCTGAATGATTCCCAAAGGGGAACACAACGAACGTTGCGTTATATTCCCGATGGTGAGGATTTTGTAATTGTCAACGGGGATAAAAAATTTAATCGGGCACTCTATGGCTCTCATACAGGATTTCGTGTAGAAACCAGCGATGTACCTGAATTTGCTCTTTATCTTCCTCGTATGGGGGGTAATCTTAGCTTTGGAATTGTTTGCGGTTCCAAAGTCCTTCTTCTAAATAATGCAGCATTTATTGAGAGTCGTTATCGTGCGGGTTCCCGCATCTATACTATCAAAGATCCTTTATTGGGGAAAGGATTGATTCGTATCACGGCTCTTTCTATGTATAGTGCAGATGGAGCAGTGTTTAAGGTTGAAGCAGAGAATATCCCTACCAATACATTTCTGACTTGGCGTTTTGGAGGTGTTGCTGATAAACGATTCAGTAGAGAAGGTGACTTGGGAGTTGATCCTTATGACAGCTTTGATTTGAAGCCGGAATATTGTACAGGCAATGTTTATTCAATCAATCAAAATCGGTTTCTAGTGAAGTTTGGAAAGAAGGATGTCCGTGAGATGGCAGGAATATTCCCTACAGGAGCACAGTTGACTGTTGCCGATAGTATTCCTATATTGAATGGTAAATTGCCCATCTTTGGTGGTAAAACCTATTACATGGCTCTACAGTCCTCTAATCTGGATCAGGCATTAAGCTATTCAGACTTGCCTACCCGTTTCACTCAGTCGGAAGCTGCTCGCGTCGAAGTGGCTTCACGAATTAAGATTGATACTCCCGATCCTTATTTTAATACACTTGGAGGAACATTGGCCATTGCTGCCGATGCTCTTTGGAGTGGAGAAGTATGGCTTCATGGAGCAGTGGGCTGGCGGATGCCGTTAAGTGGCTGGCGTGCGGCGTATACCGGCGATGCTTTGGGATGGCATGATCGTGCCCGTTCTCATTTTAGTGCTTATGCAGCAAGTCAGGTGACGGAAGTTCCGGCTATTTACCCCCATCCTACGCAGGATAGTACTATGAATCTTGCCCGTTCCGAAAAACGTTGGGGTACGCAAATGTACAGTAATGGTTATATCTGTCGCAATCCTCGGGAGAATACTAAGATGCATCATTATGATATGAACTTGTGTTATATTGATGAGTTGCTTTGGCATTTTAACTGGACGGGAGATTTAGCCTACGCCAAGCAAATGTGGCCGGTGCTGACTCGTCATCTTGCTTGGGAAAAACGAAATTTTGATCCTGATGATGATGGACTTTATGATGCTTATTGTTGTATTTGGGCCAGCGATGCTCTTTATTACAACAGTGGAGCGGTTACCCATTCTTCAGCCTACAACTATCGGGCAAACAGTATGGCTGCGGAGATTGCCGCTAAGATAGGAGAAGACCCCAAGCCTTATGCTGCCGAAGCTCAGAAAATTCTTAGTGCGTTGAACTCCCGTCTCTGGATTCCTTCCAAAGGACATTGGGCAGAATATCAAGACTTCATGGGAAAGAAACAGCTTCATGAGAGTGCTGCGGTGTGGACTATTTACCATGCTATTGACTCAGACGTACACACTCCTTTTCAGGCTTATCAAGCCACCCGATATGTGGATACGGAAATTCCTCATATCCCTGTTGTGGCAAAAGGATTGAAAGACGAAGGATACGCTACGATTTCTACAACCAACTGGATGCCTTATTCATGGTCTATAAATAATGTAGCCTTTGCTGAAGTAATGCATACTTCACTAGCTTATTGGCAAGCAGGAAGAAATGAAGAAGCTTTTAAATTATTAAAGAGCTCGGTGCTCGATGGAATGTATTTGGGAAGTAGTCCTGGCAATATAGGACAGATCAGTTTTTATGACGCGGCTCGTGGTGAATGCTACAGAGATTTTGGTGACCCTATTGGTGTCGCTTCCCGTGCACTTGTTCAGGGACTTTTTGGTGTGATACCCGATGCGATGAATGGTCGTATTTTGCTTCGCCCCGGCTTTCCTTCGGCTTGGGATCATGCTTCAATTACTACACCTGATATTAATTTTGCTTTTAAACGCAAGGCTAATAAGGAAACGTATACTGTTCAGCTGAATTTTGAAAAGCAATTGGCGCTGGATTTACAAATACGCGCTCATTCAGATAAAATCAAATCATTAAAAGTGAATGGAAAAGAGGTAAAATGGACGCTGATCGAATCGGCTGCCGGTTATCCAATCATTCAGATTGCTTCTTTACCCTCTAAGAATTATAAGGTAGAGATTGCTTGGGCGGGAAAGGCTTTGATGAATATTCCGGTTGTTAGTTCAGCTTCCAATGGCGTTTCATGGTCGTTGAAACTTACTACTCCAATCAAAAAGCTTTATGATCCACAAGGAATACTTGCCAATGCAAAGACTTCTGAAAGCACCCTTTCGGGAACGATTGTTGCTGAGGCTGGGAATCATACGTTGTTTGCTTTGGTTTTTCAAGGACAAATGGAGTGGTGGATGCCGATAAATATAGAAGTGAAAGAGCAACCAAAGGTTATTACTAAAGCTTTTGCAGAGGTGGTGAACTCGACATGTGAACCTGTTAATATGGATAAAGTACTTAACGCATCCGTGAGCCAGATCTTTAAGAACGAATATCTTGCTCCACGCTCTCCTTATACCACTCTTCAGTTACCTAAACAAGGTATTGGTGAATGGTGTCATCCTCTATCAACAGCCACCATTGATGACTCCGGTGTTCGGTCTAAAGTGAACAATGGAATCCTTTCCACTTCCATCGGAGTGCCGTTCAAGACTCCGGCCGAAGGGAATAATATTGCTTTCACCTCTCTTTGGAACAACTATCCAGATAGGCTAACTGTTTCGCTAACGGGTAAAGCCTCTCATGCTTATCTGTTAATGGCTGGTACCACAAATCACATGCAGACTCACTTTGTGAATGGAGTGGTGAGAGTAACTTATAAGGATGGTACTTCAGAAGTGCTGAACTTGGTGAATCCTGATAATTGGTGCCCCATTGAGCAAGATTACTTTGTGGATGGAGCTGCCTTTAAACTTTCTTCTTCCCGTCCATACCGTCTGCATTTACAGTCGGGCTTGGTGAGTGATAACTTAGAGAAAGCACTGCATATACAGGCGTCTACGGACGAAGCATCAAGGGAGGTGCGGGGATACTTCTTGACCTTCCTCTTGATTCATCGAAAGAGTTAAAAAGTTTGCAACTCGAGACGCTCGCCAATGATGTTATAATTGGGTTAATGAGTGTAACCCTACAAAGGTAATATTAGATGTTTGTTTAAATTAGATTTGTTAGTGTGGCAAGAGACAGTATTTTATTTCTGTGAAGGAATAAAATGCTGTCCTTGTTTTTTTAGATAAATCAGCTCGTTTATCCTGCCGTTTATACCTCTCTCAACTGATATGTTTAAAAAAGGTGAAGACAAATTGAAATTCTTTCGTACAAAACAATAAATTCTTTTGTACGAAAGAATTTATTGTTCTCTACAGAAGAATGCAATCTTTTGTACAGAACATTTATAATATTTCAAAGAAACTTTTAATTATATGCAGTGTCTTAAGGTAAATTGAATCCGAAAATGTTATATTTGTCCTCACAAAATTGTGAAAGTACAGTGATAATACGGATTCTTGTGCAATGAAAAAACAACTATTTTATAGTAGACTACTGATTTGGCTCCTAAGATTTCGGTGCCGTAAAGGGTATGGAGTGCATTCTCCTTTTGCCTATAGTTTAATTACCGGAGTTATTTATGAAAAAACTCCTTATTATAATTATAAGCATTTAAACAAAATTATCTGCAAGGCCCGCAAACAAGATCCAGCTTTATGGAATCGTTCTCTGGAAAAATCTAAAATCTGCAAACTTCTTTTTCGATTGCTCAATGATGCTCAAGCGAACACTATTCTTGAGATAGGTACTTCTGCCGGAGCAAGTACGCTTTATCTCTCTTCAGCTAGGAAAAACGCTCGCTGTGTCACTTTAGATGAAAAATCTCAGGCGAATAAATTAGCTACTCGTTTATTCAGTTCTTATGAAAATCCGATAGAATTTCGAGTGGGAGACGTTCCCTCTTTAGTGATTGAAGCAATCTCAGAATTAGAATCTTTGGACTTTTTACTTTTACATCCCAAAAATTATCCTTTGAATGTAGTTCAAATGATGTTTGAAGAGTGTATGAACAAAGTTAACCCTCATTCCGTTTTTGTGATACGAGATATTTATGCTTCCTTAGCCATGAGAAAATGGTGGAAAGAACTTGTGAAAGATCAAAGATTGGGTATTACCTTTGATCTTTATGACTTAGGAATTATATTTTTTGATCAAACAAAGATAAAGCAACACTATATTGTCAACTTTTAGTTCTATTTATGTGTTAAGATAACACGTACTAAAAAGAAAAAAAACTATGAAGAAAAGTATGGTATATACTAAAACCGGAGACCAGGGATCTACCGGACTGATAGGCGGAACAAGAGTTTCTAAAACAGATGTTCGCTTGGAATCGTATGGCACGGTTGATGAGTTAAATGCTCATTTAGGCTTGCTTTTTACGTATCTTAAGGATGAAGTGGATAAGAACTTTATTATTAAGGTGCAGCATAAGCTTTTTTCCGTTGGTTCTTATCTGGCTACTGACCAGAAAAAAATAGCTCTTAATCCAGCTAGCATCATACTTTTATCGGATATTGAAGAAATAGAACAACAGATCGATAAAATGGATGAACAATTATCACCGATCAATCGTTTCATCCTCCCCGGAGGATCTCGTGAAGCAGCTCTTTGTCATGTCTGTAGAACAGTTTGCCGGCGGGCGGAAAGACGTATACTTTCATTTGCTGCAATCTCTCCCATTGATAAAAATGTAATAGCATTTATTAATCGTTTATCAGATTATTTGTTTATTCTTTCTCGAAAACAGAATATGAATGAAAAAAACAATGAAATATTTTGGGATAAAGCTTGCAAATGAGATTATTTATTATACTTTTGCGGGAAAATTAAGACACGAGTTTAGTAATCATTTTTAATATAACGACTATGTATTGGACATTGGAACTGGCATCTAAACTAGAAGATGCACCTTGGCCCGCATCCAAGGATGAACTTATCGATTACGCCATGCGTTCCGGCGCACCTCTTGAAGTAATTGAAAACCTTCAGGAAATGGAAGATGAGGGTGAAATCTATGAAAGTATTGAAGATATTTGGCCGGATTATCCCAGCAAAGAAGACTTCTTCTTTAATGAGGAAGAGTATTAAAACGAATTTATTAGAAGGAAGGTAGTAAAAGACCTTCCTTTTTTTGTTTGCCAAATGAAAGTAACACAATTTATTGCTATTTTAGCAGTTAATAATATAGGTGTTTATTTTGATCCGGATGTATGAATGATAATTAAACGTTTTTTATTCTTCTTTTTTGCTTTGCTTTGCTGCTTTGCTGCCAACGCACAGTTTGACGCGCAGTTTAGTCAATATTGGGCAGTAACAGGGTATTATAACCCTGCTTATGTGGGGCAAACGGATAAATTAACAGTTTCGGGAGCTTATAGCCAGCAATTGATGGGTTTTACCAATGCTCCTAAATCAATGTATTTTGGTGCAGATATGCCGTTCAAATTCCTCGGAAAAAAGCAAGGCATAGGGGTCAGCCTTTTTAATGAATCTATCGGACTTTTCAGAAATCAGATATTCGGTTTGCAGTATTCTTATAAAATGTCTTTGGGCAAAGGAAGGCTAGGAATTGGAATGCAGCTAGGGGCGTTAAGTATCTCTTTTGATCCTACGAATATCTATTTAGGTGATCAGACAAGCGATGACGCTTTTCCTACTGCCAGTGTTAACGGAATGAGTCTGGATGTCGGATTGGGAGCATTCTATACACATCCGTTGTATTATGCAGGCTTTTCAGTCACTCATCTCACTGCCCCAACGGTGTTGATGGGGGAAAATAATGAATTTAAGGTAGATCCTACACTTTATTTAACAGGTGGAGGCAATATTAAAACTAAAAGTCCGTTAATTTGGATACAGCCCTCTTTTTTAATAAAAAGTGATTTGGTTTCTACAAAAGTAGACTTAACGGGACGTTTGTTTTACCATTATAATGATAAAACCTTTTGTGGGGGGCTTTCTTATAGTCCGGGCACATCAGTCACGTTTTTGGTGGGAGCAACGATAAAGAATATAACGATGGGATATGGTTATGATCTATTTACATCAAAAATTGGAGCGGTGAGTGGGAGCCATGATCTGTTTATCAATTATTCAACAGATTTAAATTTTTCGAACCACTGTAAAAATAAACATAAAAGTATACGTATTTTATAAGAAATATGAAAAAACTCTTATTCATAGCAAGTATAGTCATTGCAGTTTCGTTTAGTTCTTGTAGTGGACCTCTTGGACAATCTTCCGTAGGAGGTGAGTTGACTGGTATTAGTATGGTGGCATGGAACGAACCGGCGCCTTATGGGATGGTGCTCATTAAGAAAGGGTCTTTTAAAGTGGGGCCTAGTGAAACGGATAGCCTTTGGGGAAAATCAGCTCCGACAAAAGATGTTTCTGTTGATGCTTTTTGGATGGACGAAACAGAAATAAGCAATTCCAAGTACAAGCAATTTGTATATTGGGTGCGTGATTCTATCATTCGTGAACGTTTAGCAGACCCTGCATACGGAGGAAATGAGGTTTATAAAATAGAAGAAGACCGGGAAGGGAATCCTATAAAACCTCATTTAAACTGGACAAAGCCTATTCCTTGGAAACGTGCTACTGAAGATGAACAAGCTGCTATAAAGAGTGTCTTTACTGTCCATCCTGTTGAGGGTACTACTATGCTTGATGCAAAGCAAATGAATTATTATTATGAAAACTTTGATCAAACTCAGGCTGCCCTTCGTAAGAACAGACTGAATCCGGCGGAAAGAAACCGGAATACAGATATTCCTGTTAATAATGACGAGGTGGTGATGATTTCAAAAGACACCGCATACATAAATGAGGAAGGAAGGATTGTGAATCAAACAATCACTCGTAGATTGTCTTCTTTACATGATTTTCAGAATAGTTATATTGTGAATATTTACCCGGATACTACTTGTTGGGTGAACGATTTTCAGAACTCATATAACGAACCTTACATGAAGCTTTATTTTAGTCATCCCAGTTATAATGACTATCCTGTAGTGGGTGTGTCGTGGGATCAGGCGAATGCTTTTTGTGCTTGGCGCACAAGTTATTTGTTAGCCGGTTTACGTGGGGTAGCAGCTCAGATTCAACGTTATCGTTTACCTACAGAAGTAGAATGGGAATTTGCTGCGAGAGGACAAGAAAACAATGTTTACCCTTGGAAATCTACTGATACAAAGTCCGATAAAGGTTGCTTCTATGCAAATTTTAAGCCCGAGCGGGGGAATTATACAAAAGACGGTAATCTGATTACCACAAAAGTGGGTTCTTATTCTCCGAACTCAAATGGCTTATATGATATGGCAGGAAATGTTTCTGAGTGGACTTCTACTGTGTATACTGAAGCAGGTGTACTTTCTATGAACGATATGAATCCTGAACTTAAATATAATGCAGCAAAGGAAGATCCTTATAAGATGAAGAAGAAAACAGTACGGGGTGGCTCTTGGAAAGATGTGGCAGCATTTATACGTTCTGACTCTCGTTCTTATGAATATCAGAATGAAAGTAGATCTTATATTGGATTCCGTTGCGTAAGGACACAAATTGGTTATAATAAAAAAGGCAAATAACAGATGAGTAACAATAATAAAAAGAAGGGACTGATCCGCAGATTTCAGGACTTCCTAGTCAGCTATAACGGGAAGGTAGTTCTTAACTATGCTTATAGTTGGGGCGCTTCTATCGTTATCATGGGAGCGTTGTTTAAACTAACCCATTTACCGTATGCAAATATTATGTTATGGGTGGGTATGGGAACTGAAGTTCTTGTGTTCTTTGTATCAGCGTTTGATCGCCCGTATAAATCTTATAAATGGGAGAGTGTTTTCCCTGAAATAAAAATTTCTGGTGTTTCTTATGATGAAGATGGAGAAAATGTCAGTCTTGATAATGAAGTTCAGGAGAATAAAGATTCGGGAATTATTGCTCAAGCAATGAATCCTTCTGTTGTGAATCAGCAGGTTGTAAATACCGTAGTATCACAACCTTTACCTTCTCAAGGGAGTGCAAATTTGACTTCGGGTATGAGTGCCGAAGTCGTGGCTAATTCTCCTGAAATTGCTGATGCAACGACCGTTTATTTGGCAAAATTAGAATCGATGACGGATACTTTGGAACGCTTTAATTCGGCAACGAATTCCTTGGCTGAGGTTTCGGATACTTTGTTGAAATCATACAAGAGCATTAGTGATAATTCCGACTCCATCACTTCCAATTCTCAGGGATATGTAGATCAAATGCAATCTTTGAATCGTAACTTGATGGGATTGAATACCATTTATGAAATCCAACTTAAGAGCATTAGTTCTCAGATTGATACTATCGATAAAGTAAATGTCGGCCTTACTCGTATTAAAGAAATGTATGAAGGATCCACGGGAAATAGTGAGAAATTCAATGAAGAAGCCGAGAAAATGGCAAAACAGATAGAAGAATTAAATAAAGTTTATGCTCGTATGCTCAAGGCTATGACCGTGAACATGAATAATCAACAACAATAATAAAGCAATAGATAAATATGGCTGCATCAATTGGACCGGAGTCTCCACGACAGAAGATGATAAACTTAATGTATATCATCTTAATGGCTATGTTGGCTCTGAATGTTTCTTCAGATGTACTCAATGGTTTCTCACTGGTAGATGAAAGTTTGAACAGATCAACGGCTAATTCCACAACGCAGAATCAGGTTTTGTATAATGATATGGCGGATTTTTTGAAAAAGAATCCGGAAAAGGTGAAAGAGTGGTTTGATAAGGCTCAGTATGTACGGAAAATGTCGGATTCACTTTATGCTTATGTTGATTACTTGAAGATTAGAATTGTGAGAGAAGCTGATGGGGCTGAGGCTGATGTGAAGAATATACAGAATAAGGAGGATTTGGAAGCAGCTAATTCTGTGATGTTAGCTCCTGGTACCGGACAAGGAAACAAATTGTTTAAAGCTATTAACCTTTATAAAAAAGCGATACTTGGTATGGTGGATGATAGTGTGCAGAGGCAAATTATAAGTAGCAACCTTAGTACCAAGGTGCCTCGAAGATCAACTACCATTGGAAAAAACTGGCAAGAATATATTTTTGAAAATACTCCTGTGGCGGCTGCGATTACATTATTGACCAAAATGCAAAATGATATTCGTTATGCCGAGGGAGAAGTGTTGCACACTTTAGTGAAATATATTGATGTAAAGGATATACGGGTAAATGAAG
Organism: Bacteroidales bacterium; assembly: GCA_015654535.1. Lineage (GTDB taxonomy): Bacteria > Bacteroidota > Bacteroidia > Bacteroidales > Bacteroidaceae > Bacteroides. The sequence goes on along the minus strand of JAATGU010000038.1, from coordinate 24,180 downwards.
TAAATGCTTACGTTATTCCAAGCGCACAAACCATTGTTCGTGGAGGCAAGTTTAGTGCTCAGATTATTCTGGCAGCAGTGGATTCAACGCAAAAACCGTCTATTTATATTGGTAATAAGTTATTCCCTTCTAGGCGTAATGGTTTATATGAAGCAATATGCAATAATACCGGTGAATTTACTTTAGCTGGTTATCTGGAACTTAATAGAGGAGATGGGGGCATTTTGAGACGTAATTTTTCTCAAAAATATACTGTCGTTGATCCGTCAGCTACTGTATCTGCTACGATGATGAATGTTCTCTATGCTGGATATGATAATCCGATGAGTGTTTCTGTTCCAGGTGTTCCGAGTCAAAGTGTGCAAATGATAGTTACCAATGGAAATGGAGCTTTGAGGAAAACACCTGAAGGTTACATTGTTCGCCCTTCCAAAATAGGACAGACAGAATTTAGTGTAATGGCAAACTTGGAAGGACGCACTCAGTTGATGGGTAAGTTTGTATATCGAGTACGTCAGTTACCCGATCCAATGCCGTTTATTGAATATAATGATGCAAACGGAAATTCTAAAAGATACCGTGGAGGCAGCGGGCTCTCAAAAGCTGTTTTGATGGAATCTGATGGCATTGTAGCTGCAATTGATGATGGATTATTAAATGTAAACTTCCGTGTTCTTAGTTTTGAAACTGTATTTTTTGATAATATGGGAAACGCTGTTCCAGAAGTATCTGCTGGAAATAAATTCTCTTCTCGTCAGAGAGAAGTTTTTCGTAGATTGTCTCGGAATAAAAGATTTTATATTTCTCGGGTAAGAGCTGTAGGTCCTGATGGCATTGAACGCTTACTGCCGACGACTCTTGAAGTAATTGTAAATTAATAAAATGCGAATATATATGAAACGCTTTATTTGTATCATGATGATTCTTTGTACTGCGCTTGGCACGTTTCAGGTTGTAGCGCAGCCTAAAGCGCGTAAAGCTAAGCAAGAAGCAAAAGAATCCGGGCCAACTCTTTCTGTCAGGACACAAACTCAATATTCCGGGCAGATAGATATGCCACAAGAAGTTATTTGGAAACGAGAGATTTATCGTACGCTTGATCTCAAGCAAGAAAAAAATACGGCTTTGTACTATCCCGTAGAACCTATTGGTGATAAGACTAATCTTTTTACGCTCATTTTTAGGTTATTGGCTGATGGAAAGATTCCAGCTTATGAATATCGCTTGGATGGTGCAGAGGTGTTGACATCGGACAATAAAGTAAAGTTTAAAGATGTATTGGATCGTTTTCATATCTATTATCAAATAAAGAAGGAAACAGGAAGTCGTGACACACTCTTTTCTGTGGACAATAGCGATATACCCAGTAGCGAAGTTCTTAGCTATTTTATGAAAGAGGTCTGGTATTTTGATCAACGCTCGTCTACCTATAATTCAAAAGTTGTGGCCATTTGCCCTGTACTTCATCGTTCTGGTGACTTTAGCTTAGATGTGACTAAATATCCTATGTTTTGGTTAAACTATAGTGATCTTAGTCCTTATTTGGGGCGTATGGATATAATGACCAGTAACTTGAATAATACGGCTAATGTCAGTGTGGATGATTATTTCACTACTCGGCAGTTTAAGGGGGATATCTATAAAACGACAAACATGCTGAATCAAACTCTTGCTCAATATTGTACTACGGATAGCGCAATGGTAAAGGAGCAGAAGAAAATTGAAGGTCAACTGAAGACTTTTGAAGAACATTTATGGGTGGCTGATTCTATAGCAAAGAAAGATGTTGAAGATAAAAAGCTTGCTTCTGCAAAGAACAAGGATTCTGTTAATAAAAATTCTAGAAGAAAAGCGAGTGATACATCTTCTAAAACAACTAAAGTAAAGAAAGAGAAATCATCTTCCTCTTCTGCTCCCAAAGCATCTGTTCGTCGTCAAAGAAGATAGTGGTCTCAAGTAATAAAAAGAAAGCTTTTAAACCATAATATTAAAAGGGTTAAGAGCTTTCTTTATTTTTTGTGAGGAACTCCGTATTCTCTGGCACTAATGACACTTATGGGAATCTCCCATATCTTAACATTTTTAATAGCGGGCTCAGAATATTCAAAGGTTTTATTTGAATAGTGGGCCATGATTACATCAAGTACTTTTCGTTTCTCTTCTAAGTCCTCTATGAAGTTTACATTTCCCCTACAGATTACACTTTTAGATTTCATGCGATAACTACAGGCAACCGAAGGGTGTTGAAAAACCAGCTTATGGTCTATGCTGAAAGTAATACATACATTGTTGTTGTGATTTAGTATATCAATGCAACTTCCCGTAGGACCGGAGTGTAAATAAATAACTCCATCTTTATATCCAAAATTCATTGGGATTACGTAGGGATTATTTTGAAGATCGACCATCCCTACAAAGCAAACATCACTTCGCGAAATAATTTCTTCTACTTTTTCCTGTTCTTCTAAAATAACTGTTTTCATTTTTCTGTTTTGTCCTGTTGCTTTGTCCAATGTACTTTTGCTAAATCAAATCCACGATTGACTAAACGGTAGACTATTGGACGCAGTACTTCATTACATATTGTTGGGTGGCGATAGAGAATCCATAAAGAGGTTTGCAATGAATTAGAAATAACTGCCCATTGATAATTCTCATCTAAATCAATGATCCAATAATCTTTTTTAAGTGGCCAATGAAACTGAATCTTTAGTTTCGCATTGCTAGAGTCGGGAATAATGAAAGCTTTTCCCTTTATTTTCTTATTTTTATTGGATTTTATGTATCGCTTAATAACCTCAAGATAACCGTCTCTAGGAATATATTCGGCAGAAACATTGCTGGTACCTTTTTGGTGCCAATTAGAATACCGACCAATCTCATACCACATGCCCGCATATCTGTTTATCTCAACATAGGGGACAGCCTCTATTTTTTTGTTCCTCTTCATATTCCTATAGTATAATATAAGAAACAATTAGGTAACAAAAAGGTTTCATGGAATTGTTCTGTTTCATTCTACTAGTGCAAAATCAAGTTGCTTCTTTTCTATATTTGCCCGGGCAACTTTTATTGTAATGGCATCTCCCAAACTGTAAGTACGATGTTTTTTTCGACCTTTTAAGCAATAATTTTTATCATCAAACTCATAATAATCATCACCCAAATCGCGAACGGGAATCATCCCTTCACACTTATTTTCGTTCAGTTCTACATATAATCCCCATTCTGTAACGCCTGAAATAACTCCATCATAAGTTTTCCCCAAGCGCTCACTCATAAATTCTACTTGCTTATACTTAACAGAAGCGCGTTCCGCATTTGCTGCTATTTGTTCCATCTCTGAACTATGAACACAAAGATCTTCATACTTGCTTTCCAAAGCAGTTCTTCCTCCTTCTAAATATCTGGTAACCAAGCGATGAACCATCATGTCTGGAAAGCGACGGATGGGGGAAGTGAAGTGTGTATAGTAGTCAAAAGCAAGTCCGTAGTGGCCGATGTTATGAACCGAGTATCGAGCCTTTTGCATCGATCGTATAGATACAGTCTCAATCAGATTTTCTTCTTTTTTCCCTTGGATATCGTCTAATAGGTGATTGATTGACTTCGAGATATCTATTTTTGTACCACTTGTACGAAGTTTGTAGCCAAAACGTGCTATAAACTGGGACAGGTTCTCTAATTTATCAGGATCAGGCATATCATGAATACGATAAGGCAACACTTTTGCATTTTTATTTTTAGGTACTTTCCCTATTTTTTCTGCTACCGTCTTGTTAGCTAAAAGCATAAACTCCTCCACTAGTTTATTGGAATCTTTAGATTCCTTGAAATAGACATTGATTGGTTTTCCTTTTTCATCTATTTCAAACTTCACTTCATAGCGGTCAAAGTTAATGGCTCCAGCGGCAAAACGTTTGCCCCGAAGGATTTTGGCAATATGGTCCATAGCCAGTACTTCTTCCTGATAATCACCTTTTTTAGTTTCAATAATTGTTTGTGCTTCTTCGTAAGTGAAACGACGATCCGATTTAATCACTGTATGTACAATACGGGAATCTTTTACTTCTCCTTTATCTGTAATATCAAAAATAACCGAATAAGCTAGTTTTTCTTCATTTGGTCGTAGCGAACATATAAAATTGCATAAACGTTCTGGTAACATAGGAATAGTGCGATCTACTAAATAAACAGATGTTGCACGTTTTTCGGCTTCTTTATCAATAATGCTTCCTTCCTTTACATAATGGCTTACGTCTGCAATATGGACTCCGATTTCCCAAAGCCCATCTTTTATTTTACGGATAGAAAGTGCATCATCAAAATCTTTAGCATCTTTAGGGTCGATGGTAAAAGTGGTCACCTCACGGAAATCTTCTCGCTTAGCAATCTCTTCTTTTGATATCTCTGCTGGAATTTTTTCTGCGGCAGCTTCTACTGCTTGCGGGTAAACATAAGGCAAACCAAATTCCGCTAAGATGGCATGCATTTCGGTGGTATTATCTCCTGTAGTGCCTAATATATCTAATACTTGGCCAATTGGATTTTTTGCTTTATCGGGCCATTCAATGATTTTAACTACTGCTTTGTCACCTGTTTTTCCGCCTTTTAGTTTATCTCGAGGGATAAATATATCATTGGCTAACGTACGGTTTTCTGTTACTAAGAAAGCATATGTTTTAGCTACTTCTAAAGTACCGACGAAGGTGTCATCCGCTCTCTCTAATATTTCAATAACCTCTCCTTCCGCATCCCGATTTTTACGTTTAGCATAAAATGCAATTCGTACGCGATCTTTGTTCATTGCATGGGCAGAATTACGTTCAGCTACGAAGATAGGTTCTCCGCCATCATCGGGGATAAATGAATTTTTACCATTACTTTTACGCTGAAAGATTCCGGTCATTTCAGTGCCTCGGTTATTGAGCTTATATTTCCCTTTTTCTATTTCAGCGATGTAATCATCCGCCAGTAGTTCATAAATAATATCCATACACAACATCTTCGACGGATGTGTGGTTAGATTTAATTCTGCAAAGATATATTTTAAGCTAAGGGTTTCAGCTGATTTAGAGTGAAAGAGGTTCATTACTAATTCAGATAATTCTCCTTTTTTCATTCTCTTCCCTGCTTTTTTTTCATTCTTTTTTGCCATAAATAGATTGTTTTACAGTTACTGGAGTACAAAGTAAACAAATTATTGCATTGTATGGTTCTTATTTGTAAGAAACTTCTTTCAGGAAGCCAAAAAAGGTATAATTCAATAAAATTAAATGAATAAAAATATTATCTTTGCCGAATTAATGCGTTAAATAATAGTAAAAATAGATTTATATTTAGGTTTAAAATATATTGGGTTAAGGTATGATGGGTTTAAGCATATTTTAGAAATTAAACAATAAAAGTATAAAGTTACATATGAGCGGAAGCGTTTTGGTTACCGGAGCTAGTGGATTTATTGGTAACTTCTTAGTAAAGGAGGCAGTAAGGAAAGGTTATGATGTGTGGGCCGGAGTGCGGGCAACAAGTCATATCGATGAGTTACATGTAAATGAAATTCATTTGATAGAACTGGATTTTGCTAGTGTTGAAACACTTAAGATGCAATTGTCTGATCATAAGGAAATGAATAAGAAATGGGATTATATCATTCACACGGCAGGAGTAACCAAATGTAAGGATAAGAATGATTTTGAGAAGGTAAATACTCAGGGGACAAAGAACCTGATTGAAGCATTGTCCGAACTGGAAATGATTCCTGATAAGTTTGTTTATCTCAGCTCTTTGAGTGTTTTTGGTCCCATTCATGAAAAAGAGATTCTCCCTATTTCAGAAAAAGACACCCCTTGTCCCAACACTGCTTATGGTAATAGTAAACTTCGCGCAGAAGAATATATCAAGAGTATTCCGGATTTTCCCTATCTGATTTTTCGACCTACGGGGGTATATGGACCTCGTGAGAAAGATTATTTTTTGATGGTTAAATCAATTCAAAAACATTTTGACTTTGCTGTAGGCTTTCATGAGCAATTGCTCACCTTTGTTTATGTGGCCGACTTGGCTCAGGCTATCTTTCTGGGAATTGAAAAAGAAATTTGCCGAAAATCATATTTTGTAACAGATGGGAATGTATATACAAGTAGGGATTTCTCAGATCTAATTCAAAAAGAATTAGGTAATCCTTTTGTTATACATATTAAATGCCCATTAATTATTTTAAAAGTTATATCTTTGTGTGCTGAATTCATAGCGTCTTCTTCTGGGAAGAGTAGTACACTGAATGCGGACAAATTTAAAATAATGAAACAAAGGAACTGGCAGTGTGATATAACTCCGCTGATAGATGATTTAGGATATACCCCTATGTATCATTTAGAAGAAGGTGTGAAGCAGGCTATTGACTGGTATAAGAAAGAAGGATGGCTTTAGATATATTCCGTAAGGTAGAAACTCAGAAAGGGTTATTTGCCGTAGAGAAGATTTCATTGATATACAATCTTCTCACATCAATATTGATTCTTTTTATGTTCCCTCGCATGGACCATCCACTGCAAATGTTGTGGGATAGGGTGTTGATTGTTGTAATGACATTCTGTTTGATGTCCCTTTATCGTCTTGCACCCTGTAAGTTTTCAACTTATGTTCGTATCGCTGTTCAGATGGGATTACTTTCTTATTGGTATCCGGATACTTTTGAGTTCAACCGATTGTTACCAAACTTAGATTACCTGTTTGCTTCTGCGGAACAGTTTATCTTTGGATGTCAGCCAGCTGTTGAATTCAATGGACACCTCCCTTATGAGTGGATAAGTGAACCTTTGAATCTAGGTTATTTTTCTTATTATCCTATGATCGCTGTAGTGGGAACATTTTATTTTCTCCGTCGGTTTGAACTCTTTGAGAAATGGTCTTTTTTGATCGTTACCGCTTTTTTTATTTATTATTTTTTCTACATATTTGTACCGGTTGCCGGTCCTCAGTTTTATTTTCCAGCGATTGGAATGGAAAATGTTTCACATGGAATTTTCCCTTCCATTGGTGATTACTTTAATATTCATCAAGAGCTACTTCCAGGACCTGCTTATGAACATGGATTCTTTTATAGTTTGGTTGATGCTTCACAACAAGTTGGTGAACGTCCTACAGCAGCTTTCCCTAGTTCCCACGTAGCCATTTCAACTTTGTTGATGATTACAGCTTTTCGTGAGAGCAAGAAACTGGCTGCTTTTCTTTTACCTTTTTATATGCTTCTTTGTTGTGCTACGGTCTATATTCAGGCTCATTATTTGATTGATTCAATTGCTGGATTCATCTCTGCTTTCTTTATGTACATTCTTGTTACTTGGATGTATAAGAAATGGTTTGCGACTCCACTGTTTAAATAAAATTTTATGATTATCCGTTGTATAGCCTAAATTGATTTTTCCAATATAAAAAGATTGTTCTTACACACAATTAAGGCCACATCCTATCTTGGCATATTATTGATAAAACTAACATCATCTAATGTATTATGCAAGCATTACCAAAGTAACCTAAGGATATGGCCCTAAATTTTAGATCTAAACAAAGCCTTACAAAGCAGTTCTAAATCAGTTATTTGCCAAATATAGATTCTAGTTTTTCTTCTAAATCACTCCCGCGAAGATTTTTTGCAACGATAACACCCTGTGGGTTAATCAAATAATTTTGTGGAACAGCTCTAACACCATATAACACTGCAGCAGCATTATTCCACGCCTTAAGATCAGAAACATGTGTCCACGTTAAATCATCTTTTTTGATTGCAGCTATCCATGCAGGTCTAGATGATACCTGATCTAAAGAAACTCCTAATATTTCAAACCCTTTATCTTTATAGCGAGCATATGCTTTCACTAAATTAGGATTTTCAGCACGACAAGGACTGCACCAAGAAGCCCAGAAATCCAAAAGAACATATTTTCCTCTAAAGTCTGAAAGACTAACGGCTTTACCATTTACATCATTCTGAGCAAAGTTTGGGGCCACCGCTCCAATACCCGTTGTTTTTGCAGCCTGAATTCTTTTGGCAAAAGCAATGCCATCAGATTTTTTTCGAAGTTTTTCATTCAATGCCAGAAATATGGGCTCAACTTTTGCAATATCAACAGTTGATCCTGCAGCTTCAGAGAGTGCTACAAGGCTAAAAAATGAATTAGGATTTTTCTTTGCATAATCAAACTGATTCTTCCACATTACAGCAAACGCACCTCTATATTCACGATTCAGAGAGCTGATAAAAGCTGTATCTTTCTGTTGTTCTGGTGTTGCAGCTGCAAACTTAGCGCCAATACGAATGCTTATGTCTTGAGCAGTTCCTCCTATTTGCTTAACGTAAGCTTTATAAGCATCATTGATTGGCGAATTGATAAAATTGACATTCTGTAATGAATCTTTTGACTCTATAATGATATTTTCATTATCAATATAGAATAAACGCGAATATCCCTTATTAACAGCAGCTTGCGCTCCTTCTCCATTATAATCAATAATGATTCTAGCTGCAGCAGGACCATCTGTTGTACCTTTAAAATCAAAAGTCCCATTCTTAAAAAAAGCAGAATCTGATTTATTATTTCCATCAACCACATGTTCGAAATAAATTTTTACCGGAGCATTAGAGTTTCCGATTTTTCCTTTTACGGTGAAATCTTTATTTTGAGCACAAACAATTAAAGGGAGTATGCCCAATAATACCAACATTTTTCTTTTCATATTCTTATTATTAAATTAGTTACATTAAATACTAACGATTTATTTTTTAATATAAGCATCGACAGGAGAACCTGTAAATCCGCTATAATGAGTCAATATATTACCGTATTTGCCAGTGCTTATATCGAGAAAATATAGATTCCCATCTGTACCGGCAATTAAGCTTTTCCCATCGGAACCCAATTTTAGACAAGTAACCTTTTTCCCTCCAAAATCAATATCTAACGGCCTTATTTCTTCATTTAAAGGATTATATCGATATACTTTATCATTGGATGAGAAATAAAATATTTCTGTACTGGTCAATACCCATTGCGTATTATCTGCCACTAATGAACTTCCAGTAAACACTTTTTTTGAAAGAGGAGAGAACGTTCTGGGTGAAGTTTCAACTCCGAATTTAAATTCATAAATTTGCTGATCTGATTTATCCTTAGCTATTACATAATGTGAATCACTATTAACCATAGACATAAATAATACATCTAAGTTAAGATTCTTGGGATCAAATGCCGTCCCATTTGTGGTATAGTCAGAACCATAGTAACTACCTCCTCCGTCAAAATATATTAGAGCCTTTTGAACAGGATCATACCCAATTATGTAACTATCACAATGGATAAGATAAGGAGCCAGTGTATAATCGCCAAGTACAGGAATACCGAAATATCCATAAATAGGGCTAATATAATACGTTGATGATGCTCCAATATATAACTTGTTATTGATAATACCCGTCATAACTCCCACCGGTGTCGGATAAAGGTACTGAACATTCAGATCTTCATCAGTAGTATTAAAGAAATTGTCTCTGAAGTATTTTATACGGCGAAGAGAATTAACATCCAATTCTACGCCAGGATTTTTCTTATCCGAACATACAATCCAATAACCCAGATAAGGGGTTCCTCCCATATACATATCCTGTAATGGTACTATTTGCAGTGGTCCCTGTGGTAAAGCTTCACCATAAGTATGTTCATATATATTAGGAAGAATAGTACTATCTTTTTGTATGAATGAGATTTCAGCTTTGCCTTGGTTAGATGTTAGTAATACTATCCCTTGTGAGAAAGAGGCCTGCCCGTTAATCGCAAAGTAATGGAAGTACTTCATTCCTGTACGGTTATCAACAACAGCCAGTCTGGCATCATATCTGCCTGCATCGAGAGTGAAATACATATCCAATGTTGGTCCTTGAAAATCAATTTCTCTCATCTCTGAAGGCACAGATATCTTCCATTCATAAGAAAGATCTTCACTTGAACTAAATGTAACTTTTGGAGTGATAGTTAATTTATTCCCAATAGAAATATTGTATAACGTGTCCAAATTAGAAACAACAGGAATTTCGGGAGCGGCATAATTGTAATTTCCCAAATCATTACTGCACGATGTTCCCAATATGATGGTAATCATTGCAGCTATGGCTATAATTATTTTTTTCATCCTCTTTTATTTTAGCTTATTAATTGTCCTTTCTCATCAATAAAATGATAAGTATTAGAAGATTGATCCCAAACTAAAGGAATAACTTTTTCAGGGCTATCTTTTAGATAAAAATCGTAATTCCCATTTGCTTTTTTAGAAAGAACATAGTCAGTATTTTTACTCACCCATGTAAACGGATCTGCAAGGAATGATTTATATACACTCAAGTGAAATAATGCTTCGGGTGTTAGTAAATAGGCATCAGACTTGGACATATCCGGTAAAGTAGTAGTACCCGACGAAATTAAAAATAGCTGATGTTTCACTCTTGAATAGGGCCCTAATTCTCCCATCCAATATATCCACCAGGAAGGTTGCTCTAACCTATTTGAAAAAGAAATGGAGCCTGTTATTTTATCAGGGAAATTTATCTGAAAATCATCAGTCGATTTTAAGGAAAAACTTAAAATTACAGTCGAGTCATTTAATATTGGATCCGTATTATAAATTATAATAGGAACATTGATCATCCCCGAATCTGCAGGCATTATGTACTTATCAGTAAAAGGTTTATAATGAATATTGGATTGCGCAGTAGTAAGAGAATCAATAACTTCTATTTTGAATGTTCTGTCATACGGACTTTTCTTTCCCGAAATCTTCACAGGTACAAAAATAGTATCCTGAGTAATTGTAGGCGTGTATGCAAAAGTAAATGATATTTTACTACTTGCTGAATCAGCAAAATTAAAATATATATTATCCTGCGATTCATATAAAAAATCATCATTCCCCTTACAAGAGGACATTCCACTTATAATCGTCAAAGAAAACAATAATAATATAATTATATTTTTCATGCTTAAATATATTTATCTATTAGAAAATTCAATTTCATTATCTGGAAGAGGTACAACATAAATAGCTGGACTGGCAGGATAAATAACATTTGTCTGACTGACAATATTCCTATTCAAGCGTTTGTATTGATAAAATACTTGCCCTTCAGCATACATTTCCTTTGAATACTCTTTTAAGAGTTCAGTAGTGAAATCCGTAGATGAATTTTGTGTTAATGGAGAACCAATTCCACGATGCAAACGCACTGTATTTAAATAGTCCCATGCTTTTTGCTGATCAGTAGGATAAGTTGATTCGGCAGCTATATAATACATTTCACTTAAACGAATTCCCGGCATCATCAAGTAATGAAGATTATCTTCATCCTTATCTTCTCTCATATATTTTTGAATCTGATAACACGCTCCATTTTGTCCCGATACTTGTGTAAACCAAGCTTTAAAGCGGTAATCTTCAGCTCCCACACTTGCCACTTCATATAATGAACGAGCTGGGTCATACCCAATATATTGTCCGGTGATAGTAGAAGTAAACCTATTCAACAGAGGCGTTTTTTGAGACTGTGCATACCAACCAAATACCAATTCATTATACATGATACGGTCTTTTAGTTTTGGATCGGCTTCCAGTAGTACGTCTGGATTAACCCATGGGAACTTATTGGCATTGATAACCACAAGCGCATTGGATAGTGCATTCGCATAGTCACCTTTATATAAGTACACACGAGCCAGAGTACCACAAACAGCATAGTAGTTTAGTCTGTGACGTCTGTTCTGTAAAAACAGAGAACCATCTTCTTCTGTAGCTTCCTCATCACTAGGATAACCGACTTTATATTTTGAAGACACAATAGGATCAGTATTTGCAAGCAACGCTTTTGCGGCATTCAAATCTTCAAGAATCCTATTGATAACGCTATCAACAGTTGATAATGGAGTAACTTTGTTACTATACGTGTCAACATAAGGTATAGCAGGCTGCTTGCTGCCTGTTGCATACGAGTAAGAGAAAAAACGAAGCATATCAAAGTGAATATATGCCCTTAATGCTAATGCTTCACCTTTAACAATCTCATAATTGCCTTCATCAAAAACAGACTTTCTATCATCAATATTTTTTAATATCAGGTTGCAATTAGTGATAGAACTATATGCTGCCTTCCATGCATCATCTTTTCTGCTTTTGAAATTAGGATCAGTAAAATCAAATATTGAAGTTTTCATATAATGTGTATAGTCATATACACTATTGGTATAATTCTGAGCCATAACTTCAGGAAATCCAACAGTAAATTCGCCACCATACAGATCAGATTGTGCGCATCTTGTATATATTCCGTTAATAGCTTCAAAAAATCCGTCTTGAGTATTAAACAGCTCTTTTTCACTAACTGTCGCGTCAGGTTGAACATCAAGCCAATCGTTACACGAAGCAGTTAATAGCACTATCAGTATACTATATAAAATATTTTTCATAAATTTTACACTTTAAAAATTAGCTTGAAAAGACATTGTAAAACTTCTTGCGAATGGATAATCGATACCTCTTTCTATTGCAATAGAAGAAGTGCGCCAAATATCATTCAAAGTAATAGCTGCACGCAAGTTACGCATATGTAAAGGCTTCAACACATTTTGCCCAAAGTCATATGATAAATAAACAGATCTCAGTTCAAGCAGGTTATCCTTTTCAATAAACCGGTCACTTACATATGTGGTACCCAGATCGGCAATGTTTTTATATTTAGCAATGTCTCCCGGCTGCTTCCATCTATCAGTTAATACTCTCTGGTCAACATTATAACGCGGATCGGCATTTTCTACCCTGTCAACTAATGTCTGATTATATTCATATCCACCGAAACGGGTATATAAACTACAATTAATAGTGAATCCTCTGAAATAGACACTACCACCAAAATATCCTTCCAACTTTGGAGTTGCGTCACAAATAGGAACTACATCTTTTACATTCCAAACATAAGTCAATGTTCCATCTTTCTTTATAAATATCTCTTTCCCATTTTCCGGATCAATGCCAAGTGATCTCACGGCATATATAGTATTAAGAGATTGTCCTTCATTATAACGAAGTAAAGGCACTCCTTTATTGTCACTGCTTGATTGAGACTCATCTGCCTTATCATTTAAAGCTTTCAATGAATTAGAGATCTTAATCAGTTTATTGATATTATGAATAAAGTTTCCATTTAATGTAACTGACCAATCTTTGTTTTTAATAACATTCAGTTTAGTTCCTATCTCATATCCTACATTCTTCATATCACCTAAATTCTCTTTGTATGAGTTGAATCCTGTAGATGGAGGAAGAGTAATATCAGTCAGCATATCTTTTGTTAGCTTATAATAATACCTTCCAGTAAAAAACAGTCGGTCTTTCAGTAAGCCAAAATCAAGTCCTAAATCATAATTTGTAGTACGCTGCCATTTCAAATCTTCATTCCCATATTGGTTCACTATCGCTCCAACCCCGGTTGAATACCAGCTACTTTTGTAGTAATCATACAACGTTTTTGACATATACGGCAAGAAAGACACAGAACCTGTTATACCTGTATTTGCTTTAAGCTTAAGCATACTTATTGTTTTCCATGATTTTGCAAACTTCTCGTTCTGTATATTCCAGCCTATGCCGGCTGCCCAAAAATTCGCAACTTTATTATCCGCACCAAATTTTGATGAACCATCCGCGCGTAGTGACAAGTCCAACAAGTATCTATTTTTAAAAGAATAGTTGAAGCTCAAGAATGAGCCAAACAGTCTTTCAAGGTTTGAGCTACTACCAGGAGCTGCGCCATCTTCATAACTGTTTGCAAAGCCAATATTTGAGAAACGATCATTTGTAAATCCGATAGCAGTAAACCATTTACTGTCAATCCTGTATTGACGAATATTAGCACCTAAAGCAAAATTAAGGAAATGATTATGTATTGACTTTCTATAAGTCATAGTCACGTTTCCGTCAACAGTTGTCTCATCTCCACTTTGATAGTAGTATTTTCCTCTTTTTGATAAATCAGCTGAAGAATAAAAATAATAGGTATTACTTAACGGAGAAAGAAAATTATCGTTTTCTGTTTTTTTCTGGTTCAGGCTAATAAGCCCTCTTATTCTAAGCTGATCAGTTATATTCCATTCGGCACTGAATTCGTCATTAACTTCAAGGTAGTTTGTCTTGTTGAAACTGCTCAATGTACCTTCAAACAAAGGATTCAATACCACTTCTGTGTTCAGTGATCCTCCATCTCCGCTTCTGTCTGTCCATGAATCGATTTCTCTTACTATATTCCCTTTTGCATCGGTTTTAGGATAGTACGGATTCATTCTTACATAATTGGAAAAGCTTCCATAAGGTGATTCTTTTGAGTCTACTTTTGTAACCGACAATACATTCTTAAATAGAATCTTTTTATTTAAATTGTATGAAAGCTCAGAGCCAAGACCATATCGGTCACGGCCTGATCCTAACATAACACCAGGAACAGTCTGGTATTGTACATTTATTCCATAGCGAATATTTTGTGAACCACCATCCAGATAAAGAGAATGCTTAAAGCCGTATGCATCTCTGATAGGCTGTGATAACCAATATGTATCTACTCCACTAACTACATTATACATCTTTTGATAATATGACTCATCTAACTTATCCTGAGAAGTGGCACCATTATAGGTGTACAATCCTGCTAAACGTTCATATTCAAGTTTCTGAGAAGCATTCAGTACTTTATATGATGAAAGATCAGGAACACTAAGATTCATTTCAAAGTTATATCCTACTCTAAGTTTTCCCTCTTCGGGTGTTACAGTAGTTATGACCAGTACACCATTTGATGCTCTTGATCCATAAATTGCAGTTGCAGCAGCATCTTTCAATAATGTAATGCTTGCCACACGGTTCAAATCTAAGTCAAAGATTCTTTCAACTCCGACTTCATATCCATCAAGAATAAATGTCGGCATATTAACGGATGAAGAGAGATTGTCTCTTCTTAGAACTTCTCCGCTGCCCCCGGTTGGAACAGAAGCAATACCGCGCACATTAATATTGGGCAGTGAGTTTGGATTAGAGCCCAATAAGTTATTTGACAGGATCTTAAATGAAGGATCAAAAGATTCAATACTTTGGAAGATGTTTCCCGGATTGACTTTTTTCAACTCTTCTCCGGAAACAGTAACAGCCGTTCCGGTAAAGCTGTCTTTCTGTCTTTGAAAATACCCAGTGGCAACTACCTCCGTTAATTGAGTATCAGCAGATTTCAAAGCTATATTATAATATAAAACATTAGATTTAAGGACTATTGTTTTAGCCTCCATACCAACAAAAGTTACTATCAAAGGTTGGTTCATATCAGATATCTGTAAAGAAAATTCTCCTTCTTGGTCAGTCACAGTCCCTACAGACGGTTTTGTCTTAACCATAACCGTTGTACCGGGAAGAGGCAATCCTAAATCATCAATAACCTTACCACGAATCACAATACCTTGATTCGATTTTTCAGGAGTACGCAGCATACTTGTAGATTCCTTTTTTTTTGTAATCAAAATCTGACGGCCAATCATTTGGTAAGACAAATTAGTAGATTTGAAGACCACCTCAAGCACATCGTTAATATTTGACGCCTTAACATTAGTTGTTACCTTTTGATCCATGTCTTTTGCCAGATCACCGGCAAAGAGAAAGACATAATCACTCTTATTCTCTATTTCATTTAAAACACTCTTAATCGTGTGGTTAGAAAAGCTAAAAGAATAGAACTCATTTTGAGAATAAGCCTTAGGAAATACGGTTGAGATACTTAAAAATATAAAAAAAGTAACCAATTGCATTATTTTTAATATATTAGAACAATTATTCGCATATAATTGCTTTTTATTGTCGTTTTCTTTCATACATTTACATTGATGTTTTTAGTTCCACTTTACGCAGAGTTGGGTTAATAATGTCTTTGCCGGGTAGTATTGGTCGTATTATCCGGCTTTTTTTTTGTAGTTTTGCTTTTACTTCATTTTACCATAATCATTCTCATTTAATTGTCTTTTTACTAAATATAATCTTCCCATTATCATTTTTATATTTTACCGGAATTATTATTGAAATACTATTTAATGCCATTTCAGGATTATCAAACAGAACAAGTTTCCCTGAAATATTTATATCACGGATATCATCAGCACAATCAATAGATATATTATAATATCTTGAAAGTCTTATCAATATATTTTTCAATGGCTCATTTACAAATCTAAAGATTCCATCCTTCCATGAAATATAGTTATATACGTCTACATACTCTTTATGAAAGTTATTCGCAGAAACAGTTAACAACTCATTGGGTTTTATATTAGTTTTTCGCCCCAATTTATCCATTACTTTTACAGAACCTTCCACTAACGCCACCTCATTTTTTGCGTCTTCCTTATAGGCTGAAACATTAAATTTAGTACCTAAAACTTTAACTTCGAATCTTGAAGTCTTTACTATAAATGGTCTATTAGCATCCTTAGAAACTTCTATGTAAATTTCTCCATCTACACCTATCTCCCTCCTATTTGGAGCAAATTTTGAAGGAAACTGAAGCGTGGACCCTGAATTTATCCAGATTTTACTACCATCTGACAGAATAAGTGACGATCTTTTTCCTTTAGGTACAATTAGTTTATTGGGCTGAAGTCCGGCAATTATTTTTTTCTGAGAAATAATTTTCTCCTTTGTCATATTGCTTACTACAATGTTCCCGGTTTTATCATATGTAAAGTCTGTATTCTGATTAAAGGAGATTGAACTATTATCACCTAGTACCAGACGTATTTCATCATTTTTTTCAGCTTTGGCTAACATATAAGTTGCTCCTGTTTTCGAAGAATTATATATATTTGAAATATAATGAAAGCCCAACAGTATGGCGAAACATGAAGCTATAGCGAGACATCTCCACATTTTAACCCTCCTACCAGAATATTTAGGTATGGAAGCCTGAATTCGCATCCACTCAGAATGAAGTTCATCATCTGTAAATCGATAGTCATTAATGCGTATTGAATCGATAATACGAATCGCAGCATCTATTTCGACTTTCTTTTCTGGATTCTCATTTATAAAGTTAATCCAGAATTTAGCCGATTCACTATCACCTGCAATTCTCCACTGCAAAAAATAAAAGTCAGTAGAGAATTTTATAGCATTAAATTTTGTATATTCTTTACGCATCATATTCTTAAGACAACTAAATGCTTATTTTGTCCCCATAAAACATAAAAAAAGTTAGAAAAAAGAATATATCAGTTTACAGACGGAAGGAATTTAAAGATAATAGAAGAAAAAATAATGCTATATTCTGGTTTCGCATACGAATAATAGCTCTTGATACTAATTTTCTGACGCCGTGAGGAGTCATATCAAGTAATTCTGCAATTTCATCATATTCAAGTTCCTGGATAAAACGTAGATAAACCGCTTCACGTTGTCTGTCAGTTAGGCAATTCAGATATTTTTCAACCTCCTGTAATATGTAGTCGCGATCCTCATTCTTAATTAATTCATCCAACGCAGTAACTTTCACAGTAAAATTCAGATTTTCCTGCTGGATATTAACCAAGTCATTTTCAGACTTAATCATATTAATGAGCCTGTTTTTTAATGATTTAAAAAGATAAGATTTCAAGCTTCTTATATTTTCCCATGACTCCTGAGAAGTATAAATTTTATAGAATACATCATGAATGGCATCTTTCAATGTATCACGATCAAAGCCAAGCCCCATACCATAAGACAATAGTTGATTAGCGTACTTATTATATATAAGTCCGAAAGCTGAACTATCCCCTTTGATAAGTAAACTTAGAAGAGTATTATCTTCTTGGTCAATCGGAATTGAACGGGTAATATACATCTTTTTATCCAGACTCATGTTTGCTCTATTAATCAATAGACAAAATTATATTAAAATATTTCAAAAGGCAAAATTAATAAAAAACAAGTTATAACACTCTCCCACAAATATGCTATTTTTATAGCATAGAAATGTTATTATTAAAAATCTTCGGTGAACATATTTATGTCTGCCGAAGATAATATATTTATGTGAATCAAGATACCATATCACTCATTTATCTAAAAGATATTATTATAGGTGAAATAACGAATAATCATTTTTTTTATCTTTTAAAAGGTGTTTGCAGAGCTTTATTGCTAATCTATCCCTATAATTAGGGATGGGTTGTGGCATCATTTCCCTATTTATGGTGATTTTGTGTTTCTTGGGTAAACCCTACTTTTGTCGCAATATTACTAATCACATAAATATAATAGGTAAATGGAAAGAAGATTGAATTTAAAGTTGAGCTATTTTGCTGTATTGTTTTTACTTTTTAGCATAACAATAAATACAAATGCAAAGCAGGGAACAATTAAGGGATTGATTAAAAATACAAAGGATAAGCTTATCTCAAATGCGAATATTGTGGTTGAAGGAACATCTTTAAAGGTTATTTCAAATAATTCGGGAGAATTCATATTAGAAAATATACCGTCGGGTGATCAAACGTTGATTGTGTCTTTGGTGGGCTATGTATCCCAACGTAAGCAAATAGAAATAAAAGTTGGAAACGTTACTAAATGCGATTTCGTATTAGCAGAAGATACTTATCAGTTGAATGAAATTGTAGTTACTTCTTCAAAAGGTGTTTATAACCCTAAAGATTTATCATCATCACTTCGTTTGGGAGTACCTATATTAAATGTTCCTCAGAATGTTCAGGTAATAGATCAATCTTTATTGGCTGACCAACAAATCTATTCAATGCTCGAAGGTGTGTCCAGAAACGTAAGCGGAGTAACGAAACTGGAACATTGGGATACTTATGCCCGTCTCAATATGCGCGGCTCTCAAGTTGCGGCTTTCCGTAATGGAATGAATGTGCAGATGCCTTGGGGGCCATTGGCTGAGGATATGAGCATGGTGGAAAGAATCGAATTTGTAAAAGGTCCGGCCGGTTTTATGTTAGCCAATGGTGAACCGAGTGGCTTCTATAATATAGTAACCAAAAAACCTACAGGAAGAAGTGCTGGAAGTGTTTCTACCACTTTAGGCAGTAATGATTTTTATCGTGCGGCATTAGATCTTGATGGAACTTTGACCAAAGATAAAAAATTACTTTTCAGATTAAATCTGATGACGCAAAGTGCCGGTTCGCATCGTCCGTATGAGTGGAGTAAAAAATACATTATCGCTCCTGTTCTTCGTTATCAGTTCAATGATAAGACTTCTCTTACAGCAGAATACACCTATCAACACCAGCAAATGTCTGTAGTCGGATCGAATTATGCTTTTGGTATGAAAGGTTATGGAGAACTACCTTATGACTTCACTACGGCTGAACCTAATTTAGATCCAACAAACATAAGCGATCATAGTTTCTTCCTTACGTTGAATCATCAGTTCAATAAAGACTGGAAATTCACCGGGCAATTAGCTTATTTTAATTTTAATCAGGAAGGTTCTTCCATGTTTCCCAGTTCTTTGGATGAAGACGGCACATTACATCGGCGTGTAAGTATCTGGGATGCTTTCAATGAATCAAAACTTGGGCAGTTTTTTGTGAATGGAAAACTGGAAACAGCCGGCGTTAATCATCGCATTTTAGCGGGCTTGGATATGGGTAATAAAAACTATATTGCTGACTGGGGACAAGGATTTGATTTAGTTGGATCCGAACCATTCAATATTTATGCTCCGGTATACGGAACGGTTCCCCAATCTGCTCTACCCGTATTCGATCGTAGTCTGAGCTTAAGAACGCGTGCCGGAACTAATATTATTTCAGAGAACTATACAGCTTTGTATGTGCAGGATGAATTAGGCTTTTTCAACGATGTACTTCGGCTAACGCTTGCCGGTCGTGTTACAAGTTCTAAAACAAGTAGCTATGGAAGTAATACGGATGATACAAAGTTTACACCTCGTGTTGGCTTGAGTGCATCAATAGATAAAGAGACTTCTGTCTATGGTTTATATGATCAGGCTTTTATTCCCCAAACAGGCCTGAGTTATAATAAAAAAGCTTTTAAGCCGATTACTGGGAATAACCTGGAATTTGGTATAAAGAGAGATTGGTTAGGTGGTAACTGGAATTCAACTTTGAGTGTATATCGTATTTTAAAAAATAATGCACTTACCGCCGATCTGGAAAATTCTGTGGAAGGTGATCCGAATCATCAGTATTCTACTCAGTTGGGACAAACTCGCACACAAGGGGTGGAGTTTGACTTAAAAGGGAAATTATTTAAGGGGATGAATGTGTTGTTTAATTATGCATATACTGATTCAAAAATCACAAAAGATGCTTATGCCGCTAATGTAGGAAAAGCGATGACTGGAGCAACCAAACACATTACTAATGGCTGGCTGAACTATACCATTCAGGAGGGAACTTTGGCTAATCTTGGATTTTCTTTAGGTTACCAATGGCAGATTGATCGTAGTTCATGGTATTTATTCAATGGGGAAGATCCTTACTCCTTGCCTGATTATTTCCGCATGGACGGTGCTGTGTCATGGAAAAAAGATCATTTCTCAGTAGCATTAAACGTAAATAACTTATTAAATGAGTATCTTTATTCAGGCTCTCCTTATAATGGCTTTTATTATTGGCAGACAGAACCTCGTCGTAATTTCCGTTTAAATGTAACCTATAGCTTTTAATGATTAGTTTTAAAAAAGGAGCGAAGAAAATACATCTTTGGCTGGGAATAATTTCCGGTTTAATTATGTTTATAGTTTGTACTACAGCCTGTGTCTGGGTATTCAATGAGGAAATAGAGAGTATGCTTCTGCCTGATCTGTCTGTACAGAACTCAGGACATCTGCTTTCTCCTTCCAGGTTGAAACTGATGGCGGAACAGAATTATTCGGGAATGGAAGCTTCGAATGTACAATATCGTAAAGGAGAAGCCGCCCGTATATATTTGTCCGGAGATAAAAGAGGAATACAGCTTTTTATGAATCCTCACACTGGAGCGGTGATGCATGTCAAAGATGATTCTTTTGATTTCTTCCGGTTTATTTTAGTGGGGCATCGCACGTTGTGGCTACCGCCTAAAGTAGGGCGCATAGTGGTTAACTATGGAACACTTTTGTTCGTTATCACACTTATCACGGGTATTGTATTGTGGTACCCGAAAACGAAAAAAGCTTTTCGAAACAGCCTGTCGTTTCACTGGAAAAAAACGACAGGTGGAGGCAAACGTTTGTTCGACTTACATAATATTCTGGGTTTTTATGCTGCCCTATTTTTACTGACGATTGGAATGACTGGTATGATTTGGGGGCTGGATTGGTGGTCGAAAGGAACTTACTGGCTTACTACAGGAGGAAAGCAATTGCCCGAATGGAGCGTGGCTCAGTCCGACTCTCTTCAGGTAGGAACAAAGATTACTCCCGATCAGGCAGTTGATTATGCTTTTAGTAAGTTGGTTCGCGAATATCCCAAGGCCGAAGGCTTTTTGTTTGGTTATGCAAAGCAAGATAATGCTACCTCTTCTGTTTATGCTGCCGTTTATCCGGAGATTGGCAAATACTATAACCGGGATGTATTTTCTTTCGACCGTTATACATTAAAAGTAATTCCACAGAAAGGTCCTTATGTGGGTAAGTATGCCGAGGCTGGTTTTGGTGATAAGTTGCGTAGGATGAATTATGATATTCATGTGGGAGCAATCTTAGGTTTGCCGGGAAAAATACTTGCTTTTTTTGCCGCGTTCATCGGAGCCACACTTCCTGTTACAGGATATATCCTGTGGCAAAGGCGCCTACGGAGGTCCGGCAAGCATTAAAGTATAGTTCGTTTTCTCTTCAATAGTGACTTTATTGAATGAAGGCAGGATACCTGGCGTGGTATCCTGCCTTCTCTGCATTTAATTTTCTTCGATTGGGTTATGCGTTCTCAGCGATAATCCGGTCAAAGAGGGTAGACAACTCTTCCAGTGTATCAGCTCTTAACATTGCTATCCGTGTTTCTCTGAAGTTTGGAATTCCCTTAAAGAGGGGAGACGCTGCTAAATGCCGGCGGATATGAATAATTCCTCGTCGCTCATCGAGTCGTTCAATGCTCTGCTTTACCTGCTCTCGAAGAACATTCATCTTCCATTCAAAGGTGAGGGGAGGAAGTATTTCACCTGTAGTCAGATAATGTTTGACTTCTTTAAATATCCATGGACGCCCAAAGCTTCCGCGACCAATCATGATGGCATCCACCCCATAGCAGTCAAAGTATTCCTTGGCACGTTCGGGAGTAGTGACATCGCCATTACCAATAATAGGAATGTGCATCCGTGGATTGTTCTTCACCTCTCCAATGAGTGACCAGTCCGCCTCACCAGTATACATCTGACTCCGTGTTCTTCCGTGGATGGTTAATCCGGCAATTCCGCAATCCTGCAATTGTTCGGCTAACTCCACAATGATCTTATGGTCATTATCCCAACCCAGACGGGTTTTTACGGTGACCGGTATATTTACGGCTTCTACTACCGCTTTGGTTATTTCTAACATCAATGGAATATTCTGTAACATACCTGCTCCGGCACCTTTTCCAGCTACCTTTTTCACCGGACAGCCAAAGTTAATGTCCAGAACATCCGGACGGGCGGTTTCCACAATTTTTGCAGCTTCCACCATCGGTTCCACTTCTCTTCCGTAGATTTGCATGGCAACCGGACGTTCTTCTTCGCAGATGGTAAGCTTTTGAGTGGTTTTGTTTACGAAGCGTACCAATGCATCACTTGAAATAAATTCGGTGTATACCATATCCGCTCCGAATTGTTTGCACATCAGTCGGAAAGCGAGATCGGTCACATCTTCCATCGGAGCCAGAAATACGGGACGTTCTCCTAAGTCTATCGGGCCTATTTTCATAATCATCTTATTTGAGGCTGCAAAAATACGCAAAAAACCACTACCTTTGTGCACAACTAATTATAAAATGAGGATGAATCATCAGATAAAGGATTTTGAAATAATGGCACCGGTAGGTTCCCGCGAATCTCTTGCGGCTGCCATTCAGGGAGGAGCGGATTCCATTTACTTTGGTATAGAGAATCTGAATATGCGCGCCCGCTCATCGAATAGTTTCACCATCAATGACCTGAAGGAGATTGCGCTGATTTGTGAGGAGCATCACTTAAAGAGCTATCTTACCATTAATACAATTATTTACGATAACGATCTATCTTTGATGCGTACCATTGTGAACGCTGCCAAAGAAGCTGGAATATCTGCCGTGATTGCCGCGGATGTGGCGGTGATGGCTTATGCGTGCTCCATCGGTCAGGAAGTACATCTATCCACACAACTCAATATTTCTAATGTGGATGCATTGAAATTCTATGCGCAGTTTGCAGATGTGGTGGTGCTTGCCCGTGAGCTCAATTTGAAACAGGTGAGAACTATTTATGATCGGATTAAGGAGGATAATATTTGTGGACCCGGCGGTCAGGAACTTCGGATAGAAATGTTTTGCCATGGTGCACTTTGTATGGCTGTCTCCGGTAAATGTTATCTTTCCCTGCATGAAATGAATCACTCTGCCAACCGTGGCGCTTGTATGCAGATTTGTCGCAGAGCCTATACGGTAAAGGATAAGGAAAGTGAGGTGGAATTGGAAGTGGATAACCAATATATCATGTCTCCCAAGGATTTAAAAACCATCCGGTTCATGGATGAAATGATTGAAGCAGGCGTACGCGTATTTAAGATTGAAGGCCGTGCCAGAGGACCTGAGTATGTGCGTACAGTCGTTGAGTGTTATAAGCAAGCGATTGAAGCTTATTTGAATGGAACTTTCTCGGAAGAAAAAGTACAAGCTTGGGATGACCGGCTGAAGACAGTCTTTAACCGTGGTTTCTGGGATGGATATTATTTGGGACAGAAGCTTGGAGAATGGAGTAAGAATTATGGCTCGGAAGCTACCGAACGGAAAGTTTACGTGGGTAAGGCGATTAAATACTTTGGGAACATCCATGTGGCTGAGTTTCTGGTTGAAGCTTCTGAATTGAAGATCGGAGACAAACTGTTGGTCACCGGTCCCACTACAGGTGCCCTTTTCTCTACGCTTGACGAAGCCCGGG
>JAATGU010000152.1 GCA_015654535.1 Bacteroidales bacterium | reverse complement strand
GTCCATAGCCTTAGATGACAACCTTTTTAGGAGCAATCTGAGAGTAGTGACAACCTTTTTAGGACTAAAAGAATTTAGTTGACAAGTAATTTAGTAACAAAGGCCACTTTGTGACAAGTAAATCCAGGATAAGTCATTATTAAAGAATATTAAGTAATCCCACAGCTGAGAGCCCATGGCCCCACAGTTGAGGGATTATGAGCCCACATATGAAGGCTCACTTAACTTCCAATGAACAATTAGTTAGCTTTCCTTAAAAAACGGGTTAGCAAACAAAGGATTTACACCAACCTTCATTTTGCCAAAAGACGCTTACCGACGTGATCAGATTTTATTCATTGTCCCTACTCTGAGAAAGGTGATAGGTGAGAGATCGTCGTGATCGATAAATGTAAATAAAAAGTCATCTATCACGCTTTAATTGGTTATTGATTAGGAAATTGGGAGAAGTTCGTGATAGGTGAGAGAGTGTGCTGTGAAAACATTGTTTGGCTACAATGTTTGTAACTGTGTAAAAGATGAGGGAGGGCCCCTCGTGAGCGTCTTACAGGAGATGGTTGCAAACCAGTGTATGCTGCTTTGTTAAAGAAACAGGGTAGTGAGCGATACACGAAAAGGCGATGTAAGTCGTCAGGTACCTGTACAAGAGATGACCGTAAGGGAACTATTGAAGACGCATCGAAAACTGTTTAGATGATGTCAGAACCGAGTCTATTCTGTCTGACTCGGGATAAATCCGGAAGGTACATGTTTACTGTCCGGGTGGCATCCGGTGTAAAGATAGCATGACTTGTACGGAGGCTTTTTACACGGAACGCAGGAACCTGTCTTGGGATGCAAAGGGATAAGTTCAAGCAGTAGCCCTGCAAGAACCAGCGTACCAATGCCCGGGAGCAGGGGCGGACTGTTCCGTAGTAGTGATGAAGTTTCTGTAATGGAAATGGAGCCAAGGGAACAGCTTATTCAAGCGAATTAAATTGTACAACTATTAAAAGTAGGAGGATGCAGATGGAAAACGCAAAGTCGCATGAGATTTACTACATACGGAATGTGCGTGGGTACTGCTTTACATAGATCGATGGCTGAAAGTGCCATATGAACTAGCGGATGGTAGTAAAATGGACCGGGATAAAGGCGTGCCCCAGGGCTCTGTTATCGGACCGGTCCTGGCCAATTTGTTTCTGCACTATGCCTTTGGCATGTGGATGAGCAGGTATCATCCGCACATTCCCTTCGAAAGGTACGCGGACGACACTATCTGCCATTGTTCCACCCAAGCCCAGGCTGAAGCACTTAAAGTTTCCGTTCAACAGCGATTTGCACAATGCAGGCTGATGCTGAACGAAGACAAAACAAAGATTGTATACTGTAAGGACAGCCGACGAAAGGGGGATTATGAAACAATCTCGTTCGACTTTCTTGGCTACACCTTCCGACCACGTAAAGCAAGAGACAAAAATGGCACGAGCTTTACGGGTTTTCTGCTGGCCATCAGCAACAAGTCAATCAATCGCATCCGGGAAAAGATACGGAGCTAGCAGATGAAGAAACAACTGTTTCTTTCGTTGGAAACGTTGGCACACAGCATCAATCCTGTGCTTCGGGGATGGATAACCTACTACGGTAAGTTTTATCCCCCCCCGTCTCAAAATCCTGTTAGATGAAGTCAACAGACACTTAACCCGATGGGTAACAGCCAAGTATAAACGATTTAGGGGAAAATCGTATCGGGCTTACTACTAGTTAGGAAACATCTCTCAAAAAGAGAAAAACCTATTCTACCACTGGCAATGGGGTGTCACACCAACCTCTAATATCAGGAAATCTCAATAGACTGAATAAGAAGAGCCGTGTGATGGGAGACTGTCACGCACGGTTGTGCGTCCAGCAAGGTGGACCAATCCGATGGGTGCAAGTCCCATCAGAATAAAAGTCTGAAATTCTGTAGCTATGTGGCATGCATGGAAGAAATGAAATGTGTGAAGCCCACAGAAAAAGAATCCGTAAAGCGGATTTGCAAGTTATCAGGCTGCAACGAGAGTGAATGCAGAATGGCCTCGAAAATGATAAGAACCGATAGGTCGAGCCAGTAACCGTGTGGTGAAGACAATATATGTCAATGAAGTCAGACTGAAACGTTGACGTACTACGGCGGGGTTGTAGCAGCGGCATGATAATATGGAATGGTTCGTAACTGGAGAGACCCTCCTCCTCCCGTATCAGAAATGTGCGGAGCAAGGTATGTTCTATAACTCATAGATAGGAAATGAACAGAAGAGGAGAGGGAGTCGGATGGGAAAATAGTAGTGTTGATATCTTGTAATGGAGATGTAGCGAAGTTTCCCTACTAATGATAATACTTTAACAAAAATGTGAGGCATGGCGACAATGATAAAAACGTCTATACAATTGCAGGATCTGAGGAGAAGTATATACATCAAAGCGAAGACTGACAAGTCTCATCGTTTTTGGGGATTATATGTTCATATCTGCAAGAAGGAAACTCTTGAAGAAGCTTATGCTTTGGTTCGTGCCAATAATGGCTCTTCAGGCGTAGATGGAGTTACCTTTGCGGAAATTGAAAAGGAAGGACTTAGTGAATTTCTGGATAAACTAAGGGTCGAATTACAGGAAGGCATCTACTATCCTCAACGCAATCGAATAAAAGAAATACCCAAGGCTAACGGAAAAATGCGTCGTCTTGGCATTCCTACTATTCGAGACCGTGTGGTGCAGGGTGCACTAAAACTGATACTCGAGCCTGTATTTGAGGCTGATTTTCAAGATGGCTCTTACGGTTATCGTCCCAAACGTACAGCTCACCAAGCTGTAGAGCGTGTGGCGCAGGCCATAGTTACATGCAAGACACGAGTGATAGACTTGGATCTCAAGACCTATTTTGACACAGTCAAACATTCAATTTTGCTAAATAAAGTAGCTCAACGTATACGGGATGACAAGGTAATGCGACTGCTGAAACTTATCCTCAAAGCAAGCGGCTCTCAGGGTGTTCCACAAGGTGGTGTGATTTCGCCCCTGTTGAGTAATATCTATCTGACTGAGGTCGATTGTTTGCTGGAAAAGGCAAAAGCAGTGACTAGGGAAGGTCAATATTCACATATTGAATATTCCCGTTTCGCAGACGACCAAGTTATTCTGGTCGATGGCCATCCTAGATGGGATTGGCTTTGGATGGGGGTAATCAAGCGTCTTCGTGAAGTCCTTAGCGGATTACAGTTGGAAATTAATGAAGAGAAAACGAAATTTCTGGACTTGACCAATGGGGACTGTTTCAGTTTTCTTGGTTTTGAATTCCGTCGCACAAAGTCTATTCGTGGAAAATGGCGTGCAAATTATCAGCCGTTGACTTCCGCTCGTAATAAAGTGATAGACAAGGTTCGGTCCGTTTTCGAACATTATAGATCGCAACCGCTTGAGAGGGTGGCTTACTTGATTAATCCTATTCTACGTGGCTGGGTACAATATTTTCGTGTAGGGAATTCAGGCAAGACCTTTGGCTATGTTAAAGATTGGTTTACTAAGAAAATTCGCAGACATATAATGCATTCAAAGAAACGAAGTGGTTTCGGTTGGAAACGGTGGAGTAATAAGGAACTTTATGGACGTTATAATATATATTCTGACTTTCATCTGGTTTCGAGGAAAGCTATTCCTGCATGATAGGCAGTAGTGCTGATGTGAAGTCATTAGGTAAGCGCAGTGCGTTAAATGCGCACGCTGCGTTTGACGTGGCGGTCGGTGGAAACATGGTTTTACAACAAAGCCAATGCGCCACCTGCCGACCCTACCTGTGAGAGGCTTGAGCTGAAATGCTCAGGCCTACTCGACTGGGGTTTGCGCTTTCTTGAGCTCAAGTTGTGCGTAAGTGTCTTTCAGTGGTGTACACACTTACACCACTGATATATCATTAACTTGATTTACAGCATAAACTCACGGTTATTTGCATCGCTCTTTTTCCTTAATTCCGCTGGTTATACTTGTTCCGTGCTCTTTATCAAATTCGCCTAAACTATTTAATATTATTGCTTTATATAAGCATCCTAATTTATAGATACTATGATCCGACTTTTCATAAATAAAAAGAGTATCTCCTTCTAATCTTTTGTTATAGAAATTATAGTACTTATTTTGGTGAATATTAGAAATATAATATGGAGTACTATTTTTATAATTAACTATTGTGTTCTTTAATTGTTCGAATTTATCAATAGACTTTTCCCCAAGAATTAGAGATGATGAGAACTCAATGCTATTTTTTTTAGTTATAAATTCCAATGTCTCTGAATATTTATTTTTTCGATTTCTTTCTAAATAATAACTATATTCCATTATTGTGTCATTAAAGATATATTTTTCTGTATAATGAGGTACAGTATCCCACAATGTTGTATCATATAATTTAGGGTCAGTCTGTTCCCTTTTTTCATTATACCAATATTTCCCATTGTTTATATATATTATAAATCTATCATCTTTTTCATTTCTATTACAAATCTTTACAATAACAGTATTCTTAGTTTTTTTAACAGCTACATATGGGTTCCCTAATTCTCCATTGTTACTATTAATTCCAATGAGTTTATATTCGTCAAAAGTCTTATAAGGAGTATATCCTTCTGGAATTTGAGAAGTGCAACTTACCAAAAAAACAGTAATAATAGTATAGCTAAGCTTTATCATGCTCATTTTTATTTAAATTTATCTATATTATTCCAATAAAAAGTTCCGCTTCTTCCAATCCTTAAATCAAAAATTTGTTTAGCTGGTTGACCAGGTAATACGATGTGATAATCATTTGCTGAACTCCCAATGTTTTTATAGTCATTTAAAGTATGCTGCTTCTTATAGTCATAGTTAGTAAACAATTGGTGATCTGAAGCAACAACTGCATTTGCTTTAGTCTGACCAGATAGGTTTTTTATCATTTTTAAGCCTTTAGAATTTTCGTTTTTAGTTACATCACAGGCATTTATTAATATATTCTTCCCTTTTAAATCTTTTAAAGAGGTAAAATCTGTTACATTATCTATGATTTCATCTCCTATTTTTGTAGATCCAGTAGTACCATGCTGTGTAATAGAATATGTAGAGGTAGATACTCCCATATCCTTAAGTTGTTCCATTCCAGCTGCAAAATCTTTCATGTTATCTACAAGCAAGACTGGAATTCCTTCTTTTACTGCATTCTTATATACATCATTTAATGATTTATCATGAAAATAGAAATTGGACAAGACAACCATAACTCCATAATGTTGATTCTTACTAACTCCAACAAAAAAGGGATCTTCTCCATTAGGATCTATAAATTTTATTGGATTATTCATACAATAAGCATATGGTGAAGTATTGTAATACTTCTCTGCCATTGGATCCATGGTTCCCCATCTGCCAATAGCAGCGTCATAATGTCGTGCTCCGTAATCGTACCAATTCAGAT
>JAATGU010000138.1 GCA_015654535.1 Bacteroidales bacterium | reverse complement strand
TATAACAATAGGTAAGATTTTGATATTGTCTCCATCTTTTCCCCTGTTCCACACCGTACATGCGACTTTCACCGCATACGGCGTTCCATCAATCTCTATTTATTTACTTACATCACATTGTTTCCTACTTTTAGCCTGAATTGATTCACTTTTTCTATCTGTTCTATAGATAAATTAAGCTTCGCCAGTAATTGATGAACGGTATCAGATTCTGTTGCGTGTATTAACCGATCGATATCAGGATGTAATATAACTAGGTTTTGGTATTTGTCATTTCCACCATTATGTATTAGTGTAATATGATGACAACAAAAGCCATTTACATTCAACCTTGTTCCTAGTACCCTGCATCTTGCGCATTGAGCAGAAAACAAGGATATTCTGTTATCGTTATATTCAATGCTTTGCTTCTCTATTGGATGTTTAGCCAGAAAGAGAAATTCATTTTCTGATACCTTTTCGATTTTTTTATGAATGAGTTCTCTCCCTTCAGTTGTATAGTTATTCACTTTCTGAGAGAAATTCATTGCTTTTTTGGTTTTGCAGCAGGACATAGGATATATGATTCTACCGTTAATGTATAGTTTTTTCTTATCATATCCTTTATATTTTTCCGAATACACCTTATCTGGAGAACCTTTGTTGTTGGCGATTGTTCGCCATCTAATTCCTGCCACATAATCAAGGTAGTATCCGATTTGTTTAAAGTCTAAATTACTATGTGTCGCTATACGATAATAGTTTTGCGTTCCCAACACATAGGAGTTGTAAATCCCTATATTGTTTTGTGTAGGGTGCTTCTGGATTCTCTTGATTAGTTCTTTGCCTTTTGCCATTATTTTAATTACAGCATCAGCTTTTATCTTTGAGTTAGCTACTCGTTTCTCACCTTTTACAACAGCTTTAATCGAAAAGCCAAGAAATTCAGAAGTTTTCTTTCGCAGGTTTGTGATTTTTGATTTGCCTGGGCTTATTTCAAGATGTAATCTCTCTTTAAGCCACATTCTGACTGCTATGAAAATCCTCTCTGCTTCATCTCTGGTACGACACATAATTTTAAAATCATCGCAGTATCTAATAATGAAACATTCCTTGAGTTTTGAGGTTTCTCGTATAGCCCTTATCTTATTATCATTTTTTGTGTAGGTGTGAGTTGTTTCAAAACTTTCCCATTGATTACTAATCCACCAATCTAGTTCATTCAGTGCTATGTTTGACAACAATGGGGATAATATTCCGCCTTGAGGTGTTCCTTTATTAGGTATCCCAATTCCTTCAATTTCCGCTTTTAACATAGCCGATATGATACATAAAAGCCTCTTATCTTGTATACCCATAGTCCATATTTGTTTAATAAGCTTACCATGGTCAACGTTATCAAAGAATCCTTTAATATCAATATCTACAACAAAGTGTAATTTTTGTATATTTATCATTTTATGCATTGTAGCTTTGGCATGTTCTGTACTTCGATTTGGTCTGAAACCAAAACTATGATTATGAAACTTTGCTTCGCAAATGGGTTCTAAAACTTGCAAAATACATTGTTGAATCAGTCGATCCGTTATAGTCGGTATTCCGAGGGGTCTCAACTTGCCATTTGGTTTTGGAATATCTACTCGTCTAACTGATTGTGGTTCGTATTTTCCCAATCTTCTCCTCACCATTGCTACCACTTGTTCATTTGTCATTATTGCAATATCATTGATAGTTTTATCATCCGTACCTTTTGTTGTACTTCCTGTATTAGTCTTGATGTTGCGATATGCCAGAAGAATATTGTTTTCGTCTATTATTTTTTCGTATAACTTCTCAAAATTAACGCCTTTTAGACTTTGTTTATACAATTCATCGAACGTACTTTGCTGACTATAATATTCATTATGGCGCAGCTTGGCATTCTTGGTTGCGGTAGCCATAGTCGGCGACACCTCCTTTCGAGGTTAGCCTCTTTTAGTCTCACCAGAACCTATGGAGTGATTTGTAATGTTAGGTTTTCAACTAGACAATTGACTTGGGGCTATCCCTCCACCACTTATTATCATGGAATCATCGGTACTGTGCCCCTGCTTTCCCGTTGATAAAGCCTGGTTGCCCAAGCAACATTTCATCAGAGATAAGCCTCCATGTTCAACGCTTACCACGTTCCAACATCTCTATCTATGCATAAAACCGTTAGGTAGTTCCTATGGGTTTGTAGACTTTCCAATGCCTGTAACACTGCAAGGATTTTCATATCGTAGAATTTTACTCATCCCCATCTACCATACTTATGTATGTACTAACATTTCTATTAGTCGTGGTCCCCGTACATTCGGAACTTCGTCAGTGCTTATGCACATTCTTACCATGGATATTTTGTAGACTTCCGCGCTATAGACCGCGCCATCCACCTCTGGACAGGTTTCCCGTCTCTTGCGAGACGGGGCAGTTCTCACGCGACTTCACCGAGCTTCAGACATGTCCTCGCTTATCCGTTTTAATGCCTGTCGGAGTATTAAAGTTAGCCCTTCAAGTCGTTACCCTCTCGTTTGACTAATTGAGATGTTAGTTCTACTAGTGATGTTTCACTAGCGCCTAAGCTTTTATGCACTTAGGAACGTGTCGCACCAACAAACCATTTACCCTCATCATCAAACAAATAGACATGCTTTCCGCGTATCCTGCAGGTATACCTGATTCCTAGCCCGCCGCCTTTAAGTGATGACATAAGAAAAAAATACCGTAAAGGCTATAAACCCTTACGGTATCTGTGATAATCTGGTGAC
>JAATGU010000042.1 GCA_015654535.1 Bacteroidales bacterium | reverse complement strand
GTCCATAGCCTTAGATGACAACCTTTTTAGGAGCAATCTGAGAGTAGTGACAACCTTTTTAGGACTAAAAGAATTTAGTTGACAAGTAATTTAGTAACAAAGGCCACTTTGTGACAAGTAAATCCAGGATAAGTCATTATTCCTTGAAAGCTAAGTCAGCCCTCATATATGGGCTCATAATCTCTCAACTGTAAACCCATGGTCCCACAATTGAGAAACCATGGGTTTACAGTTGAGGGACCATTTAATGTTCTTGAATGAAGAGCTTAGTATTCAAGAGGAAAATGGCTAATATCCTTGTGTAAAGGAGAACGCTATCGGTTTGACAGTGAGAAGGAAGCAATTGTAACTGCCGGCAACAAGGTTTTTGAAGTATTGCCTCCGGCAGAGCAACTATTTGGCGAAATGTTAAAAAGCGTGAGGGATAACCTTCAAAAGTGAGAGTTCGGTGATAGCTGAAATGGCATCTATCACCAATTATTTATTTTATAATCAATGCGTTATAAAAAAATGTGACGAGTGATAGCTCATCTCGTCTGATGCTTCATTTTCGGGTGAATGTACATGGTGACGATGAGCAAGCCGAGGAAAGACGTGCTGCATAAGAAACAGATGGCCAAGACGCCCGAACAAAACTAAAGAGTCCATTGTTTTCCCTCAAAATGGCATTCACTTGATAAAAATGTGAAAATGGCAGAAGACTTAAAAGCATATATCCAATCCCGGATTGCTGTCCCGGCTGATTTTGAAGTCGTGTTTTCGCACTTCTATTTTGCGAAAAACAATTCCGGGAGTCTTGTCACGCACACATTGCTGCCTTCCTACCAAACCATCATGATCTTTGGTTTTGGAGCAAATGCATTGTTACACACGAAGCAGGACTCAGTAATCCAGTTAGATAAATGCCTCGTTCTGGGGCCTATAAAGAAAGCCTTCGACTACACTTTGCCACCCGGCTCCGAGATATTGGTGGCCAACTTCAAGGACGATGCCTTCTTCCGATTCTTCGGAAAAGCTTCTGTTGCAGGATATTTACCCATGCAGCCGGATGAATTGTTTGATGAGAATTGCTTCACCTCTTTGTGGCTCGAGCTCAACAAAACCGCGGACAATCTCCTCCGAATGAACCGCATATTGGACTTCTGTAGGCCATATCTCAGACCGCGAAATGTGATTGCGGAGCAATTGGCAAATTTTCAAGACGAGCACCTGAGTCCCATCAAATCCATTGCCAACGAAAATAAGCAGACCGAACGGAACATCCAATACAACCACAAAAAACATTTGGGCTATTCGGCCAAAGAATTGAGTCGCTATCAACGTTTCCTGAAAGCGGTCAAGATGGTCCAGAATATTGCTTCTTGCGATGGCGCGGAAACGGATTGGTTTGACATAGTCAATGAATGCGGCTATTACGATCAAAGCCAGCTGATCCACGATTTTAAACATTATCTCAACCTCAGCCCTACAAAGTATATGAAATTCCAGCAAGACATTTGCGACCCCAACCACTGATTTCGTTTTCTTACAATCCGGGAGGATAAAGATGATCTACTTTTGTTTTATCAAATTTTAAAAAGTAGAAAGTATGAAACATTTAATCATTTTCACACACCCGAACCCAAACAGCTTAAACGCTCTGTTTAAACAAACTTTGGTTGATCACCTATCTGAGCAAGGCCACGAAGTGGAAATCCGTGATTTATACGGGATCAATTTCAACCCAGTGTTATCATTGGAAGACATGGCCGGTCAACGGAGAGGCGAAGTGAGTCCAGACGTGAAATCGGAACAGGAATGGATCTTGTGGGCAGATTGCCTCATCGTAATCCACCCCATCTGGTGGACGGGTGTGCCCGCCATATTTAAGGGATACATCGACAGAGTTTTCACTTACGGTTTTGCTTACCGTTACGACCAAGGCGTTCAGAAAGGATTGCTTGCCGGAAAACAGTTGGTCATCATCAACACACACGGCAAATCGCACGAAGAATACGAAGCCATTGGGATGAACACCGCCCTTTTGCTGACATCCGACACTGGCATTTACAGCTATTGCGGATTAGAAGTCCGAAAACATCTCTTTTTCGATAAAGCAGACAAGGCAAGCCCGGAGATCATTGAGGAATGGAAATTGCAGATCAAGGAGGTCTTCTCTCATCCCGGCATTCGAAAAATACCTTATTCACCCGGATAATGGATCAGGGAGAAAGGTGACATACAATAAGAATTTAAGAATGTTATTTATCTGTAGGTAAAGGCCAGTTAGGGCTTGGTTTGCGGATAGCATCCATTTCTTTTTCGAGTTCAGAGACTATTTGGGGATATTTGTCCGCCAAGTTTGTAGACTCTGTAATATCCTCTTTTATATTATAGAGCTCCAAGGGTTTATTGGGTTTCACAGTCACTATTTTCCAGTCTCCTTTGCGGGCTGCCCGCTCTTTACCGGGAAACTCCCAGTAAAGCAAACGATGATCAGTATCCACCTTTTTTCCATAAAATAGCGGAAGGATGTTTATGCCATTTAGTTTTTGTGGAATTTTACCGTTTGCAAGAGTAGCCAGCGTTGGTAAAATGTCTGGAAAGTATATTTGATTATTCAGTGTTTGCACAGGGATTTTTCCCGGTTGATTAACAATAAACGGAACTCTGATTCCCCCTTCATACAGTAACCCCTTCCGTCCTCTCAAGGAAGCATTGCAACCCAGCTCTGCCAATGGTGCCATAACTGCGGCTCCATTGTCGGAAGCAAAGATAATTAATGTGTTCTCCCGTAACCCCAAACGATCTAGCTCTTTCACCAAGCGGCCAATGCCAGCATCCATTTGAGAAATAAGAGCTGCATAACGTTTAGTGTCTGCTGCCCAATTTTTATTATCATACGGCAAAGTCTCATTAATAATGTAGGGCTCATGGGGAGCATCATATGCCAAGTATAAAAAGAATGGATTCTTTGTGTTGCGATGAATAAAGTTTATTGCATCTTCCGTAGATATTTCCGTATTATGTTTTGTCCTTTTACCATCTGCGTTCTCTGAAATATTCTCGAGTTTATTATTGTTGAAACGATAATAAGGGTAATAATAAGGATCATTAGAATTAGGAGTGCTAATTAGCCAGCCATAAAATTCATCAAATCCCCGATTCAGTGGAGTCGCTTCAGGATTGAACCCGTCTAAATGCCACTTATTTACCAAGCACGTACGATATCCGGCAGCTCTGAGCACTGTGGCTATTGTAGTATCAGTAGGAAGGATATTCATACGACGGATGGTGTTTCCATTTTTTAGCCCTTCAACACCTCCTGCTTCGCAAAAATTATCCCGGATAGTAGTGTTTCCTGTGTTTTTTCCAGTCATTAAAGAACATCTGGAGGGAGAACTGATTGCGGAACCGGCATAACATTGGGTAAAACGAGTTCCGGTAGCTGCCAAACTATCAATGTTAGGAGTGTGGATATACTTGTTGCCATAACAGGATAGGTCACCATATCCCATATCATCTGCAAGAATAAAAATAATGTTTGTTTTTTTCTCTTCAGTCTCTTTATTCTCAGCTATTAGTAAGGTTGAAGAGCAGATGCCAAGAATCGTTAATATATTTTTTTTCATTATATAATTTATATGATTATCCGTTATAGATGCAGCAAAGATAGGTTAGAGTTTTATTATAGAGAATGTGTTTTTGTACAATTACATGGAACATAGGTCAAATACTTCCAAAGTGTAATAATTTGTTAGAAACAGTTTTATCTTCTTCAAATTTATTTTGCTATATCAAATATCTTTCCGTAATTTGCGTACAGTAACAAATAAAGCAATCTATGAAAGGAATAATTCTTGCCGGAGGAAGTGCCACTCGTCTTTATCCACTCTCAAAGGCTATTTCGAAGCAAATCATGCCAGTGTACGATAAACCGATGATCTATTACCCTTTGTCTACGCTGATGTTAGCTGGTATTCGGGAAGTTCTTATTATCTCTACTCCTCGTGATCTTCCGATGTTTAGAGATTTACTGGGAACGGGAGAGGCATTGGGCATGATTTTTCAATATAAAATACAGGAAAATCCCAATGGACTAGCACAAGCTTTTGTTTTGGGTGCTGAATTTTTGAATGGAGAATCCGGATGTTTGATTCTTGGTGATAACATGTTTTATGGACAAAATTTTTCCGTGATGCTGAAGCGGGCGGCAAATATTAAAAATGGCGCTTGCATCTTTGGCTATTATGTGAAAGATCCCCGTGCTTATGGTGTGGCGGAGTTCGACGAAAATGGAAAAGTAATTTCATTGGAAGAGAAACCGGAGAATCCAAAGAGTAACTATGCCGTTCCCGGTCTTTACTTTTACGATGCAACGGTTACAGAAAAAGCGGCCAAACTAAAACCTTCTGCTCGTGGTGAATATGAGATCACTGATCTTAATAAGGTTTATCTGGAGGAAGGATCTCTTAAAGTGGAACTCTTCGGACGTGGATTTGCCTGGCTTGATACTGGTAATTGTGATAGTTTGCTGGAAGCATCAAACTTTGTGGCAACCATTCAGAATCGGCAGGGATTTTATGTGAGCTGCATTGAAGAGATTGCTTGGCGTAATGATTGGATTTCTGCGCAACAACTTCATAAACTGGGCGAAAAGCTTGGTAAGACTGAATATGGTAAATATTTAATGGACCTTTCAAAATAGAATAATAATAGATGAAAACTTATTTAGTAACCGGAGCTGCCGGATTTATCGGCGCTAATTATTTGAAATATATTCTGGCAAAGCATGATGATATTAAAGTTGTGGTACTGGATTTATTAACCTATGCGGGCAATCTTGGGACTATTGCTAATGATATTGATCATACTCGTTGTGAGTTTGTAAAAGGAGATATTTGTGATCGTGAACTGGCGGACAAGCTATTTGCGGAATATAAATTTGACTATGTGGTTAACTTTGCCGCGGAGAGTCATGTGGATCGGAGTATTGAAAATCCACAATTGTTTCTAATTACCAATATATTGGGAACACAGAACTTACTGGATGCCGCCCGTCGCAGTTGGGTGATTGGCAAAGATGAACAGGGTTATCCTGTCTGGCGTAAAGATGTACGTTTTCATCAGGTTTCTACAGATGAAGTTTACGGAAGCCTAGGCGCGGAAGGTTTTTTCCACGAAACAACCCCTCTTTGCCCTCATAGCCCCTACAGTGCCTCAAAGACTAGTGCGGATATGTTTGTGATGGCTTACTTCGATACATTTAAAATGCCGGTGAGTATTACCCGTTGCTCCAATAACTATGGCCCGTATCATTTCCCTGAAAAGCTGATTCCGCTCATTATTAAAAATATATTGGAAGGCAAACATCTTCCGGTTTATGGAGATGGAAAAAATGTACGCGATTGGTTATATGTGGAAGATCATTGCAAGGCGATTGATTTAGTGTTGCGCGAAGGTAGGGAAGGTGAAGTTTACAATGTAGGCGGACATAATGAGAAACAAAACATTGAAATAGTGCAATTGACCATTGCCACCATTCATCGGATGATGTCCGAAAATCATGCTTATCGCGAAGTGTTGAAGAAAAAGGAATATGATGAGAAAGGTGAAATCGCTATTGATTGGATCAATGAATCAC
The DNA here is from genome assembly GCA_015654535.1 of Bacteroidales bacterium. Classification (GTDB taxonomy): domain Bacteria; phylum Bacteroidota; class Bacteroidia; order Bacteroidales; family Bacteroidaceae; genus Bacteroides. Next base: position 7,861 of record JAATGU010000042.1, on the reverse strand, counting down.
TCATCACTTTTGTGAAGGATCGCTTAGGACATGACCAACGTTATGCCATTGATCCTACAAAGATAACTAAAGAACTGGGTTGGTATCCCGAAACTAAATTTGAAGTGGGTATTGTGAAAACCATTAAATGGTATCTGGAAAATCAAGGATGGGTAGAAGAAGTTACCAGTGGAGATTACCAGAAGTACTACGCAAAAATGTACGGAAACAAATAATTGATGGAACGGATGCAGATTTCCATGGTAGACCTGAAAGGTCAGTACTTAAAGATAAAGCCGGAGATTGATGGCGCTATCCAGAGTGTGGTAGACTCTTGTGCTTTTATTAATGGTTTGCCGGTTGGGACGTTTGCGGCCGATCTTGAAAGTTATACAGGAGCTCGGCATGTGATTCCTGTGGCCAATGGTACGGATGCTCTTCAAATCGCATTGATGGCTTTGAGACTTCAGCCAGGGGATGAAGTGATTGTTCCTTCATTTACTTATATTGCTTCTGCGGAAGTTGTTGCTTTGCTTGGATTGGTTCCGGTGATGGTGGATGTGGATTATCATTCATTCAATATCACTGTGGCTAACATTCAAAAAGCTGTTACTTCAAAAACCAAAGCAATTATTCCGGTTCACTTGTTTGGGCAGAGTTGCCCGATGGAAGAGATTCTTAAACTGGCGGAAGCCGATGGGCTGTTTGTGGTGGAGGATAATGCGCAAGCCATCGGATCTGTATATACCTTTTCCGATGGAAGGCAACTGCAAACAGGTACTATGGGACATTTTGGTTGTATTTCTTTCTTCCCTACCAAGAATTTGGGTTGTATGGGTGATGGTGGAGCTTTACTGACCAACAATGATGAATTGGCTTTTCGTGCAAAGATGATTGCCTGCCACGGGCAGTCTAAAAAGTATATTCATGATGTGGTAGGGTGTAATTCTCGTTTGGATACTATCCAAGCAGCTATTTTAAGCGTGAAACTACACCATCTTAATAATTATATTCACATCCGGCAACAGGCAGCTAAGCGTTATTATAAAGGTCTATCCGAGGTGAAATCAATTGTGCTTCCTTACAGAGAACCTTTTTCCACTCATGTGTTTCATCAGTTCACCCTTAAGGTGATCGATGGTAAGCGGGATGAACTGAGAACATATCTTGCCGCACAGGGCATTCCCAGCATGATTTATTATCCATTACCTTTGCAAAGACAAAATGCTTTTATGGGAATTGCACGGGAAGGGGAAGAGCCAACTATTTCCGAACTACTTTCCCGGCAAGTGTTATCCCTACCTATGCACACAGAGTTGACCGAAGAAATTCAGGCCTACATTATTAACAAAATAAGGAAATATGATGGGCGATGAAAACGGTTTTTTTGTTCACCCATCCGCGGTGATCGATTACGATTGCCGGATAGGAGAGAGAACAAAAATTTGGCATTTCTCTCACTTAATGAGTGGTTGCACGGTGGGATGTGATTGTAACATCGGGCAGAATGTGGTGATTTCCCCTCAAGTGATTCTGGGCAACAATGTAAAAGTGCAGAACAATGTCTCAGTCTATACCGGCGTGCTTTGTGAGGATGATGTGTTTTTGGGCCCATCTTGTGTATTTACCAATGTAATCAATCCCCGTAGCTTTATCAATCGGAAAGAAGAGTTCCGTAGCACATTGGTGGAGCGCGGAGCCACGATTGGGGCCAATGCTACGATTGTGTGCGGACATACCATTGGTGCTTATGCAATGATTGGAGCAGGAACGGTTATCACCAAAGATGTTCCGCCTTATGCTCTGATGATTGGCAACCCTGCCCGTCAGATTGGTTGGGTAAGTGAGTACGGTTGTACGCTTTCTTTTGATGAAAACGATGAAGCTATTTGCCCCGAGAGCGGGCAATATTATAAAAAAAGAGACGGAAAGGTTTTTCGTCTCTCATTGAAATAGATCGATTACTGTTTATTGATTCTTTTTTATCATAACATTAATCCAATGGTAAGTAGGAGAGCCATGAAAAGCATATTGCGGGAAGTTTCCCCCAATACCTTGTTCAATTCTTTTCCACGGTGAATCTTCACCATATGTTGCCAAGTTAGAAAGTGAGGAATCAAGTAAAGTTGGGGAAGTAAGGCGGCCCATAAGTGACCTTCCCAAGCAAAAAACAGACAGAGCCAAGTGGCGGTGATCCCTAGAAAAAGATAAAGAAAGCGTCCAAATGGTTCCCCGAAGCGGACAACTACGGTCTTTTTTCCACTCTCCGCATCAGCTTCCCTGTCCCGATAGTTATTTACCACCAATAGTGTATCAATAATCACCCCGCTAATTAGAGATCCGATAATCACATGTGGAGTGAGTGCCAAAGCTTGCACATAATAGGTGCCGCCCACCGGCACAAAACCGAAAAAGACAAATACCAGTACGTCGCCCCATCCATGATAAGAGAGGGGATACGGTCCTGTGGTATATAAAAAAGCAAAGAGTACGCAGAGTAATCCAACCAGAATCAGCCACCATCCACCGTAAAGAAGTAGTAAACTACCCACGGCACATGCCAGAGCCACCACCACTATAATTCCTGTTCGCATGGCTTGTGGGGAAATCCATCCTTGCGCAGTGGCACGTTCGGGTCCGAGACGGTCTTCGCGATCAGTACCTTTCAAATAGTCGAACAAGTCGTTAATAAAATTGGCTGCTATTTGCATTAGGAAAGCAAACAAGCAGCAGATCAGCGCAGGCAGTCCGTTAAACTTTCCATCCATATAAGCTAGTCCGCTACCTATTAATATAGGAATAATTGCCCCGGCCAATGTTTTGGGACGAGCGGCAAGCAACCAAGCTTTCAAAGAATTCTTTTCTATTAGATCTTTCATTTCTGTTATTTTAGCAAAGCAAAGATACAACATTCTCAAGAATACGAGGGAGGATGGAGTAAAAAATAGAAATTAAGCCATCTTATTTTTACTTAACACATTTATAATTTGAAATTTTTTATGTACATTTGTCAAGCATAGAGCTAAACAGCTATCTAAACAAATTTTCAAGTGAATGAAAAACTTGTTGCAAATAGTAAAAACAGCCTTTAATGAAAGAAATAGCCTTTTTGAAAACACATTAATCTCAGACAGTAAAATTAATCTTTTACTAAAAATATCCCGCTTTGTTAGATTTGATAAAAGACATTACATCCCAGAGGAGGTACCGGACAATAATATCTATTTTGTCTTGACAGGAATATTTAGTCATTGTGTTAAAAGTCCTGACTTAAAAGAAAAAATATTGAAATTCTCATTCCCAGGAGATATATTATATCCTTATTCTTCCTTGAATGCTGATGTGAGGATAGAAGCAGTATGTGATTTATGAATCTAATTTCATAATTTGATGTAAAATCAAAAAAAAGATCAAATATTCTTGTATAATAAAAATAGAGCTATTAATTTTGAGATAGTTAACTAATATCTATCATTTGAAGTTATTGCAATTATGAGAGCACAAATTACTACTCATGTAAATAAAGTTATTATTCTTATTTTATTGATAACATACCCTAATATTGTGTTTTCGCAACTTGATAATTGGGTAAATTATACTAATGGGGATATGGTTACCAAAATTTTGAATGATGGTGAATATCTTTGGATAGCTACGGACGGTGGTCTCGTAAAGTTTAATAAGTCCACCGAGGAAAAAACTTTTTATAACCGGGCTAATGCAGGTTTGCCGGATAATCATCTTCGGAGTTTAGCTAAAGACAACGATGGAAATCTTTGGGTAACCACTCAATATTATGGATTGGGTAAATGGGATGGAAGTAAATGTCAGATTTATAAAGCCTCAAATTCTGGATTACTAATGGAACAATATTGTTTTTCAATTGCAATAGATAGTGACAACAATAAATGGATAGGTTCTTTGTTGAATCTAAATAAATTTGACGGTACAAACTGGCAATCGTGGACTACTCCGAATAGTGCTATAGAAAATATCTGGGTTATTTATGCTTTAAAGTTTGACAAAAATGGTGTGTTATGGATGGGTGGTGAATCTCCCAGCTGGTCTTTTGCTAAATTTACCGGAACGAAAATACAAACATTTTCGGAGATAAATTCACCTGTATATAACATAGAAATCGATAATGATAATAATATATGGTTGGCAACCGGGCGAGGATTGATAAAATATGATGGAGAAAACTTTGTCACTTACAATACGGATAATTCCAATATTCCTGATAACTACATCTATGATGTGAAAAAAGATGCGTCAGGAAATTTATGGCTTGCTTGTAGTAACTACTTAGTGAAATTTGACGGGACAAACTTTATTAAATACGAAACTCCTTTAATTGATAATATTATTAATTGTTTAGAATTTGATAATAATGATAATATTTGGTTGGGGACACGAAGTAATGGTTTAATTGAATATACAAACGGAATGTTTAGGCGAATCAATGTAAGCAACTCTCCTCTTACAACCAATGACATTGCTACAATAAATTTGAGTATAGATATCGATAATAATGTCTGGTTTGGAACAAAAAATAATTTGGTAAAAATTGATAAGGACAATAATTGGTATAGCTATTACGGAAAAATTGATTACAATAGTGGAGAAAGAAGGGCATATACAACAGGAATAGATTTATCAGACAATTTATGGGTTGCCTTGGGGCTTAGTGATACGTGTATAATAAAAATTAAAAGTAACAATGTAGTTGCATTTACCGAAAAAAATTCTCCATTAATTAAAGGATATAGTGGTTTAATTAATGATTTTAAATTCGATAAGAAAGGAAATGCATGGATTGCATCGAGTGCTGGACTATATAAATATGATGGCACAAGCTGGATACACTTTACTCCTGCCAATAGCCCTTTAAAGAGTTACTCTATAGGTGATTTGGCAATAGATAAAGACGATAACCTTTGGGGAGGAGCGGGAGATATCGGTGGCGGTGGTTGTCTTTTTAAATATAATGGTACTGATTGGCAGATATATACCACTGATAATTCTGCTCTTCCCACCAATTTTGTGGCAAATCTGATTTTCGACTCAAAGAACAACTTATGGATTCATTGTAGGGATAAAAAAAATATAATTGGGCATGAATTTGGTGGCGGGCTTACTAAATTCGATGGCGGTACGTGGACTACCTACAATATCAAAAACTCCGGCATTCCGAGCAATAGCATTTTAGATATTGCCGTTGATAAGGAAGATAATCTTTGGCTGGCAACCTATGGACATGTAGGAGTAACCAAATATGACGGTGCAAACTGGCAATCATATAATGTCGATAACTCAGGAATTGCATTTGATGAAGTTTCAAAAATCACAATAGATTATTACAGAGATCAGATTTGGTTTAGTCATCTTCTGTCCGGTGGTCTATCGGTCGCGAAACTAAATTCAACAGGTGTTGGCATTGGAAATAATCCTTCAGATAATAATGGGGAAGCATTTGATATTTATCCTAATCCAGCCAGTACAAAGATCTTTCTTCATTTTAAAGACAACTCTGCACTTAAAACAATAGAGATCTTTGACCTTTCAGGAAAGTTAATCAGTTCACATAAATTTGGCGACACAACATCCGGCACGGATTATTCGGTAACATTATCAGACCTGAATATTCATCAAAATGGTTTGTATCTGATAAGAATTATAAGTTCGACAGGAGTTTGCTCTAAAAGTTTATTAGTGGCTAAATAGTATGGTGTTGCCTGCCCATGTTACTTTACCCACACATTGATTATCTCACCAATAAACATTTTGTGCATTTGTTTCCCAGCCCATTCTCCTTTTAAGCTTTTATCAGCAATGGATTCAGGGGTGAGAGATTGTGAAACCAGTTTACGGCACTCTATGATGAGCCATGCTTGGGAGAAAGCTTTGCTACCTGCCGGAGTAGTGATCGGTGTTAGTCCGGAACCCTTTACCTTATCCACGTCTTTACCGGAATTACTCCCGCAATATTTCAGTGCGTCGCGGTATGCTTCCGAATAGAATGTCAGTGTATAAGTGTCGTTCTTTTCCATAAGCTGGTAGGTGTAGCGAGTAGGGTTTATAAAGCAAAAAGTAACAGGCTTTTCATACAAAAAACCCAATCCGCCCCAACTGGCAGTCATCATATTAAATTTATCCTTGTTGCTTGCCGTTATCAGCATCCAGTCTTCAGAGAGCATTTTGATAATACTCCCCGGAATTTTATCTGGTGCAATTTGTTTGTATCCAGGCATTTCATTGGCAGAAGAAATTGCTTCGCGACTTTCGGAAAGGGAAGGAATAGAACTAACATCGGGTTTGCTTGCAACTAAGGGTGCTGTCGTTGTTACTTGGGCGGCAGTAGGTGTTGCTCCTATTGCAGTCTGGACATTAGCAAATAGCGCATCGGCGAAATCAACCGTCTTTGTGCGGAATTTGGCATAACCTCGTACTAGCTTGGTCTTGTCTTTATTCAAAGCCTCTTTGTCTGTTATCCGTTGTTCGGCAGGAATCTTTTTATTATTCTCATAGTCATAATATATTTTTTCAATGTCCATGATGCATTTCCCCGGCAGACAGGTAGTTGTTATCTGATATTTAATCAGTGTTCGGTCCAGTGAGAGTGTACTCGATTTTAATACTAGATATTCTTCGCCATATCCGGCTATTATCCCTTTTTCTTTATCAGAATAGATCACTCTACTGGTATTTTCATTCTTTTTTAGTCGTTTTTCAATCCAACCCAGCATCTTGTCGAAGACCTGATCTTTAGACAGATTGAGCAGGTTGAATTCTTTGGAGAAAACAACTTTCCCGTCTTTTTCGGGAACGGCACCAGTTAGATAATTTTTCCCATTCTCATCTTCGTTCACTTGAGCCTGCATCATTACGGGCAAACAGAAAATAAACAATACTAAAAGGAGTGCTAATTTTTTCATAATGGTTTTATATTCAGAAAACGAAATATTACTACTACTAAAAATGTTTTGTATCCTGCAAACTTATATATTTTTTAGCTATTAATGAGTCTATATGATAGAAAAAGTACTAATTATCTAGTTTAAACTTTTTCTTTATCCTTCTATTCTCCGTGCTTTTAACAATTCATAACTCAAAAAAGAGCTCTTTGCTCAATCGTTCTCGGGGTATATGGCGTATTTTTGTAGCAGATAGTTTTATTGTTGGATAGATAAGCCATAAAATGAGAACTCAACGCTTGTTTTTTTGCCTCCTTGTTTTTGAAATTCTTTTCGCTTCCTGTTCCTCCACACTGAGTCTTTCTCGAAGAGGTGTGCAGCATGTGAAGAAGTACGACTTTTATCACGAGGATATTCCAGCGGCATTCGACAGCTTTCGAATTGCTTTCATCTCGGACATTCATTATAAGAGTGCACTTCAGGAAGCTGGACTACGTAAACTGATCCGGCAACTGCAAAAGGTTAATCCTGATCTATTGCTTATGGGTGGAGATTATCAGGAAGGATGTCAGTATGTGACCGAACTTTTTGACCGGATAGCTGAAGTTCAACCTCGGTATGGCATTGACGGAGTGATGGGAAACAATGATTATGAGCGTTGCCACGAAGAGATTATTGCGGAAATGAGGCGACACGGCATGCGGGTTTTGGAGCATGCTTGCGATACCATTACCAAAGATGGACAGCGAATCATCATTGTCGGAGTGCGTAATCCTTTTGACTTGAAGCGAAATGGAGTATCACCCACACTTGCACTGAAGCCACAGGATTTTGTAATCCTCTTAACTCATACGCCGGACTATGTGGAAGATGTGAATGTGGCGAATACTGACCTTGCGTTGGCAGGTCATACCCATGGTGGGCAAGTCACGCTCTTTGGTCTTTATGCGCCCATTGTTCCTTCCCAT
>JAATGU010000122.1 GCA_015654535.1 Bacteroidales bacterium | reverse complement strand
CTGACCTTTCAGGGGATTTTTGTGTAACATATCTGCAAGATTTATGCCCTAAAAATACTAAATCTTGCAGATATAGCAAACTGTTTTTGCATTTATATTGCTATTAATCAGTAATATAAATACTTCTTAAGGGCTGACTAAATAGATTAAAAACAATACCTGCTACTAATTAACTATCTATTTATAAGTATATTAATAGAAAACTAGTAGCAGGTGGAAGATGATTCCGTGAAAATTTAATTTTGTAACACGGGCTGATTCAATTTCAAACTAAAAGACTATTTCCTTTTTATAAAGCGTAAAGTTAAGCTTTCGCTGTTAACCTGAACTTTTAAGATATAAACTCCATCAGCTAATCTTGCAACATTAATCTGTTGTCCAGTAGCACTTTGTGTGGTTTTACCTTTCAAAACCATCGCTCCTAATGTATTAAAAATCTCATAATCACTTGCTTCTGCATTCTTCAGTATTAATAGTTCTGTCGTAGGATTAGGATAGATACTTACTTTATCTTTCAATTCTGTAGTTATAGATGTTGCAGCATCAGGAGCCACAGCAACAGACACTACACTGCTATAAGAAGTGCCATCATTACCTGTAATAGTAAACTTAAAGCTGCTCATACCTGTGAAATTTGCTGTTGGCACAAAACGAACAGTGTGACCATCGGCAAGAATGGTAGCAACACCATTTGCACTCTCATCAATTGTATAAACCGGATTAACACTACTAAATCCGCCTAACTTCTGTGACAAATCTACATCTATTGTTGCATTATTATTTGCTACTGCATGGAATTCGGCAAGCCAGTTAATATAATGTTCTATCAATGTATAACCATCAGAAGCTATTTGCATTGCATCATCAATATTTAGATTAGATCCATTTGCTTTTTCCCAATAATCGGGCATACCATCATTATCTGTATCAAACATTTTGTTTCCACTCCTAATTATGCCATAACCATTATTATCAAGACCTGTTTGTGCCTGACTGGTATATAGTTCTGAAGCTGGACCAGCTGTTCCCGCAGTAAGACCTACTGTTCCTAAACCTACCGTTTTAACCTGATCAATGATCAAAGAATCCGTTTGATCATAAGGAAGAGTTCCAGATGTAGAAGCTGCAATACGGAAAGCGGTTGCTGCACTATAAATGGGCATTGAACTTGTGAGGTCTGTCCACGGAGAGGTAAGAACTGTTCCTCCTCCATCTCCCTGATACCAATACGGAGTAGTCTCTGCTCCATTGAGCACACCATCCAGATTTTTGTCTTTCATATTTCCTGAATAGTAGATGCTTTGGTTATTATCGATCTGGAACCAACTGTTATCAGTTCCTGTTGAAGCCGGTCCAAAAACAAAATAATTACTTACTATATCATGATTAAAACTTGTACTTGTGTGTGTGGTATATCCGGCAGAGCAGTTATAGAGCACATTATTTGCATAGATATCATTGATCTTAGACAATGGATTACGATTGTGTGAATTGGCAAAAATATTTTTGTAGAATGTCCAGTTACTGCCTACTGATTCACAGTGTGCTCCAAACTGTTGTCCTGTAGGATTGGCAATAATACAATTTTGGAAAGTAATATTAGTTACCGGTGAAGAAGCTGTATTATCACTCACTCCATCAATATTGTTCCATGGTGCATATTCAAAAGAACAATGATCAAAAATTACATTATTAGCATTATTTATACTCAATGCATCATCCTCTTGGCTTTCTGTTTCACTTCCCGGACGAATACGGAGATGACGACAAATTATATTTGATGATTTTGCAAAAGAAAGCTCACCGCTTTTTATCGCGATGCCTTCACCTGGCGCTGTTTGTCCGGCAATTGTAAGGTTACTCTTTGCTGAGATAGGTTTAATTAAACTGATATAACCACTTACATCGAATACAATAATACGATTTGGAACATTTACTGCATCACGCAAAGAACCTTCACCACTATCGTTAAGGTTAGTAACATGGTAAACCGACCCTCCACGACCACCAGTTGCATGAGATCCGAATCCAACTGCACCAGGAAAAGAAAGAAGCATATTTGATGCAGTGCCAACTGCTATATTACCGGTTATTGTATCAGATGTTGATATTCCGTAAATTGAATTAATCTTAAAACCATAAGAGCCCAAATTCATAGGTGCCCCCGAAATTGTTAAGGTTTGAGCATCGCTATTCAGCACAACATTTACTCCAGCAGGAGCAACTGTGGAATTTGAAGTACCACTCCATGAGATATTTGCTGATTTAGCTGCTCCTCCCCATGTTAAAACAATATCAGAAATTGGCTGACTAAAAGAGACTGTTTGATTTGCAGTTCCGACAGCCGAAGTTAACGTAATAGAAGGAGGTGATAATACTATTAAAGAAGCAGTTAATGGAACAGTTGTTTCTTTCCCATCTGTTGATATAACACTCCATCCGTAAGAACCGGCAACTGTAGGTGTTCCTGAAATGGTTAATGTTTGGGAAGCATTATCTGTTGATACAGAAATACCTGCGGGAGGAGTGTTCGGACTAGATGTTCCTATCCAGCTTATAGCTGTTGAAGTAGCTGATCCTCCCCATTTGTAGATCACATTATTTATAGAAGTTCCCATAATTATCTCTTGTGCATTTGTACCAGATTCCGAAACTAAGTTTACCAATGGAATCATAGTAGTTACAACACTTAATGAAGCTGATAGCGTATCGGATGTAATTGTTCCGTTTGTGGATATTACTTTGAGTCCGTAAGAACCTGCAACTGTGGGTGTTCCTGAAATAGTTAATGTTTTAGCTGTACCATCAGTTGTAACAACAATACCAGTGGGAGGAGTGTTGGTATCGGTAGTACCTGTCCAGGCTACTGATGCAGAAGTAGCTATGCTTCCCCATTTATACACGATATTGGAAATCGGCTGATTAAGAGCAATAGTCTGATTATCTGTACCTAATTCTGATATTCTGGCAATAGAAGGACGTTTCGTTATCAGCACATCATAGATATAAAGATTGCAATTTTTACTACTGGGTGTGGCACAAGCTATTTTTACTTTAAGATTACCTGGACCAGAGTAGGCATATGTGTTTTTATATATCAGTTTACTCGTAGTAATGGAGCAAGTATCTTGCGAGACCCAGGTATTACCGTCATCATTGCTAAAATAAACAATATATTTTTGCGTAGTATTGGTATTTGCGCCACAACTCCAGATCGTGATATCAGCAGGTCCTTCTACTTGGGGCAAAATAATATAACCACCACCAGCACCAGTGCCTGATGCTATAAAGCTGAAAGCCCCTACGGTAGCTCCATCATCAGCAGCTGAAGCTGAGACATAAGTTGTTGCTGCACTTCCAAACTGGTTAGCAGCTTGTGTGGGATTCAAATTAATGCGTTGTCCATTAGGACCAGCTCCAAACACAACGGAATTAATAGTTTTTTCCTTGTTTGCATTGCCGGTTGAAGCTGTAAAAACATCACCTTTACTAAAAGAGTCAGGCTTACTATAAAAATCTGTGTAAAACAATGTATCTGTTGATACTGTGGTGGAACTAGATAGTTTTCGTTGTGCTGTACCATGTGTAATAAAGCACACCAATAAAACGAAGATAATACTAAATAAAGACTTCTTTTTCATTGTAAATTAATTTAAGAATAAGATTAACTATTATTTAAGCCATAAATGTTTTGGTCTGCAGCTCATCACATTTTATTTCATTAAGAAATATTTGTTAAAAACAGCTTAAATTAGGAATACAAAATTGGGCATTTTAAATAAAAAAGAAATGCTATGTATGATTTTAATCCTTTCAATTTTGATTTAGATTGCTCTCCCTTGCTTAAAAAAGATATTTTTATTTAACTTGTCATGTAATTCTCCATCCAGCGGATGTTTTTGCAATAATTCTAAACTTATCTATCGTTTGTCTTAAGATTGTAATATAGATTTTCTAAATTTGCTCAATTAATAAAAAAAATAGTATGAAGAAACCATGGATAAAGTCGTTCTGCCTATTGGTAATTTGTGGTGCAATGATAGGAGGTTGTAAATCTGTTGAACAGAAAACTATTTTAGTGCATGCTCATCGGGGCGGGATGGCGCTCTATCCTGAGAATACCATCCCTGCAATGAAGAATGCGGTGGATCTTGGTGTGCCGGTATTGGAACTAGACTTGCATGTGAGCAAGGATAGTCAGGTGATTGTGTCGCATGATGCTTTTTTCAATTCGGTAAAGGCTCTGACGCCTGAAGGGAATGTCATTTTGAAGCAGAAAGAGAGGGAGTACAAATACTTCTCCATGACTTATGATAGTATTCGTAAATATGATGTGGGGAGCCATCCTAATCCTGCTTTTCCTGACAGGAAGAATGTGAAGACGATTGTTCCGCTTGTTTCCGATCTTATTGATAGTGTGGAGACGTATGCGCGGCGCAGTGGCAAAGCTCCGCTTTCTTACAATATTGAGATTAAATCTGATCCTGCTAAGGATGGGATCTTTTCACCGGACTATAAAACGTTTGCCGATTTGTGTATGAAAGTTTTGCTGGGCAAGAATCTTGGCGAACGATTGCTGTTACAGTGCTTTGATGTACGTACGTTGAATTATGTGCACCAAAAATATCCTTCGGTAAGATTGTCCTATTTGGTGGAAGATAGCAATGCTACCTTCGAAGAGTTGATGGCACGTCTCAACTTTGTTCCGCAGGTGTATAGCCCTGAGCATGATATGCTCACTAAAGAAGTCGTTCGCAAGATACATGTAAAAGGCATGCAGATCGCTCCCTGGACGGTGGATAAAAAAAAAGAAGTACTCCGCCTGAAGAAATTGGGTGTGGATGCAATTATCACAAACCGTCCTGATAGTGTGATGCTATGGGTATCATCATCACTTTAAACTTCCGATGCCCCGTCCGCTTGCGGCGGGGAAATTCATTTCTATTTTAACATGCAAACAATAAATTGCAGAATACTATAAATTGAAATTTAAAATTAGTTTTGTAAATAAACTTTTTACTTTTTAATCCCCTGTTTTCCGCTAGTAGAGAATAGGGGATTTAATTATTTTAAAAAGTAATCTACGGACTTTTTTCCATTCAGGTTAATAGCACGAGTCGTTTTATGCCTGTTGTAAAGCTTGATTTACAATGCGAGTAGCAAAAGAAAGTAAAATACTTTTTCCATAGAAAAGATTAATCCATTAAAAAATCTACATCATAAAACAAATTTTCTACATCCCTTTTGAAACCAAATAGTAATTTAGCCTTATACAAATTAATAAAACCAGTAATCTAAAACAACCATTTAAAAAACAAACAAAATGATGAAAAAAGTACTAATGATCATGATTGTCTTATTGGCTTCAGCAACTATGTGGGCACAAACAGTTACCATTAATGAATCGGACGGATGGCTCGAATCTGCTTATGTGAAATGGGCTCCTGTTGCCGGAGCTACCAGTTATAATGTATACTATAGTGGCAATGGCATTACAAACAAACAAATTGACACGCAGCTTATCCGCAGTTATGGCACTTATTTTCGTGCTGATGTGTTAGGGCTTGCTGCCGGTACTTACACGATTAGGGTGGCACCGGTTATTTCGGGAGTAGAGGGTACGGCTACAACGACAGGAAGCCTTACTGTTTTAGCTCATGACCGAAATGGATTTGCATTTAACGGAGGACGCGTTCCGGGTGCTTATAAAGCGGATGGTACACCTAAAGATGGTGCTGTGATTCTTTATATTACACAGAATACCAAAAATACGATTTCAATGACGGTAACAGGGGCTAATTCCAATCCGTGTGTTGGATTAGAAGCTATTATGGAAGCTTTTGGCAAAGGATATGATACCCGTCCTTTGATTGTACGTTTAATAGGAAATATTACTGATTATGCTGTTATGGCTGATGGCGATATCCTTATTACGAATAAGCAAAACGCATCATCATATATTACTTGTGAAGGCGTTGGCGACGATGCAGTGTGCAATGGCTGGTCATTCCGGGTTAAAGGAGCATCAAACGTTGAAATACGAAATCTTGCAGCAATGAATTGTAACAGTACCGCAGGTGATGATTTCGGATTACAACAGGATAATGATTATGTGTGGGTTCACAACTGCGATATGTTCTATGGCGACGCAGGCAGTGACGCTGACCAGGTAAAAGGCGATGGCGCAATGGATATAAAAGGATCAACTTATGTTACAATCTCTTACAATCACTTTCATGACAATGGAAAAAGTAGTTTGTTAGGATTGAGCGAAAATACCACGACTGGTTTGTATGTTACTTATCATCATAACTGGTTTGATCACTCCGATTCACGTCATCCACGTGTACGCTTTTATTCTGTTCACTTTTATAATAACTATTTGGATGGTAATTCAAAATACGGAGCCGGTTCAATGATGGGCTCATCGTTATTTATAGAAAATAATTATTACCGTGATTGTAAACATCCTATGATGACCTCTTTGCAAGGTACTGATGTTTGGAATCCTTCCACCCAGAAAAATGATCCGGGTAATCAGGGCACCTTCTCCAGCGAAGCTGGCGGTACTATTAAAGCATTCAATAATACTTTCGACGCTACTTTAGGAGATGCTAATAAGACTTCTGGAACTAATGATATGCGTTTTGTTGCTTATGGTGATCCTAATCCTGCTTTTAATATTACCGGAGTTATTAATTCTACAACTGATTTTGACGCTTATGTGGTAACTAATCGTGGCGATCAGGTGCCTTCTACTGTGAAATCGTTCTCAGGAAATAATACATACAACAACTTTGATACAGATGCTTCATTATATGTAAAAACTTATATTCCGGATGCCCCCGATGTAGCAATGGCTAAAGATACAGTCTATGCAGGACGTGTTAAAGGGGGCGATTTTAAATGGCATTTTAATAATGCGGTAGATGATGCTTCCTACTTGGTAAATGCACCACTAAAAGCTGCAATTACCAACTATACTACTAAACTGGTTTCTGTACAGGGTGAAGGCAGTCAAACACTCACTTCTCCTGCCAACCACAACCAAACAGTGCCGGATGGTACAGCGATTAGCCCAATTGTCTTTAATTGGGGTGGTGATGCAACCGATGCTACTGTGACTGGATTGCCTGAATCAGGAATAAGTTTTGTAAAAGATGTTACAGCTCAAACAATCACTATCTCGGGCACTCCAACGGCTACTGTATCTTACTCTATTGCTACGACAGGAGCTACAGGTACACCAGCTACTGAATCGGGAACCATCACAGTTAGTTCTTCAGACACCGGAAATATGGTACAGAACTTTACAACATCGGGCAAAACCAGCACATTCTATACCATTACAGGAAATATGCAGTCTAAGCCGGGAATTGTAGTCTATTCAGGATTGACATTAACACAATGTTTAAAAATGGAGACCAGTACATCTATTACATTTACAACAGCACAAACAGGGGCCTTAACACTGGTATTTGATGCTACTTTTGTTAAAACTGTTAAAGTTGATGAAGTGGCATATACTGCTGTAGCTGGTATTGTAACTGTATTACTTAATGCAGGCCTTCATACTATCACTAAAGGTGATACTTCAAACTTATACTATATGAGTGTTGTTTATAACACTTCTATCGGAATACATGATGTTGAAACATCGGGGTTAGTATTGTATCCTAATCCGGTAATAAACAGCTTGATTATTTCTTCCGGCGCAGAAGTGAAAAAAGTTGAAATTTACAGTTTGACAGGCGTCTTGGTAAAACGTGCCGATGGCAACATCACAACCATTGACATGAGTCAACTAAATAAAGGAAGCTATCTGGTAAAAGTATACACCGGTCGGAGAAATTTCACTCAAAAGATGATTAAAGAGTAATTGCTGATAAAAGCAGAGATTTAACACCTTGTTGGTATCTCTCACCTCTCACACTCTCAATAACAATTTGAAATATGGCTCCCTAAGTGATGAGAGATGTTTTTGCATCTCTCATCCTCATTTACCATCTCTCACCTTGATCTTTTACTCCTATTCCTCCAAAACTGCTTATCTGATTTTTTATAGATAGCTAACTCGTTATAAACGCAAAGCTAATTCCTTTCTTCTGGAAATATAAGTAGTCTCACTGCTGTGAACCCATGGGCACTGATCTGTGAAACGATGGTCACTCAACTGTAGGCTCATCATCCCACAGCTGTGAAACGACTTAGTATTCTTGAATAATTGACTTATATAAAAGGTTAAATCTGGTTAGATAACTAGTTGTATTATAGTAAAAAAAATAAATAAAAAAGTCCTTTCTATGTTTGTTTTTAATGAATTCATGCAGTACTTTTATTGCATAATATTAAATAGAAATGATGAAAGTAACAGAAATTAAAGAGAGTGAGAATAGGAAAACGCAACAAATAGTAGAACTTGGTACGTTGCTAGAGAATATGAAAACGGAGGGTGATGGGAAGTTGGTTTCTACGATGCGTTATTATTTACAATTCACGGATGAGAACGCGCGAAACTTACAGACCCGGAAGGTACCAAAGGTTATTTTTGCGGCTTCTTTCAAGAAAGTGGACGGCATACAAGTGATGATGACTTATAATGGGATTGTGTTATTGGAGATCAATGGACTGGTGGGAATGGATGAGGCTAGGGCTGTTCGTCAGAAAGTGTCCGAATTTCCGCAGACTATGGCAGCTTTCATCGGGTCGGGAGGTAAAAGTGTGAAAATGCTGGTCGCTTTCACTCGCCCTGATGGCTCTTTACCTCAGACACGGGAAGAGGCGGAAGCTTTTCAAGGAGTTGCTTATGCTTGGTCGGTCAACTTTTATCGTTCTCTTATACCTTATTCTATAACGCTCCGTCGTCCGTCGTTGGAATATGGTTGCCGGATGTCTTACGATCCTGAACTCTACTTTAATCCTGACGCTATTCCGGTGGAATGCGAACAGCCTACGGAGATGGAGTTGGAAAGAAATCTTCGGGATGCAGATGCAACGGAAATGAATTCATTGATAAAATTGATGCCGGGGCAGGCACGGCATACTGCTCTTTCTGGGTTGTTTGAGACTTCTTTTTCTGCTACTTTGGAAGAAGTGGGGAGTGTGACTAAAGAGGAGAAATTGAAACCATTCTTGGTAACTCTGGCTGGATACTGTTTTAAGTCGGGTATCCCCGAAGAAGATGTGGTGAGGGGTGTATTTTTGTACTTTAGTCTCAAACCCCGGGAGATGGAAGTGCGGCAAACAATTCACAATGTGTATCTTGTGGGAAGCAATTTCGGAGGCAACCCTTGCATTTCGCATGAGCAGATATTGGCTATGCAAACCAGTGAATTTATGAAACGTAGGTATGAATTCCGCTATAATGTACAGACCACTGAGGTGGAGTATAGGGAGCGTAATTCTCTTTTTTTCGACTTTGTCTCTATGACCGAAAGGGTCCTGAATAGCATTGCTATTAATGCGTTGGAAGAAGGTTTGCAATTGTGGGATAGAGATGTGAAACGGTACATTTATTCCAACAGAGTGCCGGTGTTCTCGCCCATTGATCATTATCTTTCTCATCTGTCTCATTGGGACGGAAAAGATCGTATTCGGTTGTTAGCCGAAGCCGTTCCTTGTGAGAACAATCAGTGGGCCGATTTCTTCCATCGTTGGTTCCTTTGTATGGTGGCGCATTGGCGGGGAATGGATAAAAATCATGCCAACAGTACTTCACCTTTGCTCATCGGACCGCAGGGATATAACAAATCCACCTTCTGCCTTTCTATACTTCCACCGCAACTGCGTGCCTATTATACGGATAGTATTGACTTTGGCCGCAAAAGTGATGCGGAATTGTATCTCAACCGTTTTGCGTTGATTAATATGGATGAGTTCGATCAGATCAGTGTGAACCATCAGGCTTTCTTGAAACACATTCTGCAAAAATCGGTGGTAAATATTCGCAAACCCCATCAAACGGCTGTGCAAGCATTGCGTCGTTATGCTTCATTTATTGCCACTAGCAATCACAGTGATTTGCTCACTGATACTTCGGGAAGCCGGCGTTTTATCTGTATTCAGATGACGGGCGCGGTGAAGATTAATTCCACCATTAACTATGAGCAACTCTATGCACAAGCTTTGCAAGAGATTCAAGGCGGAGAACGCTATTGGTTTAACTCGGAAGAAGAGGCGGAAGTGAACAAGAATAACCAAGCATTTCAACAATTACCTCCTGCCGAACAGCTGTTTCATCAATATTTCAGAGCAGCCGAAGAAGGAGAGGAGTGCGAGAAACTTCTTGCTGTGGAGATTTTGGGACGTTTGCAAAAGAAGAGCGGTTTTAAACTTTCGTCCACCAAGATTATTCATTTTGGCAGAATTCTGCGTCAGCTTTCCATTCTTACTAAAAAGGATCGCAACGGAGTTCATTATCTGGTGGTAGAACGTTAAGAGAGGGTACGGAGATACGCTGAAAAGTGAGACATGGGTGAGAGATGATTTTGCATTTCTCACCTTTTAGTTATCCATGGATTAGTGATTTCACTAAAAATAGGAGAAGTGAGAGATTAAAATAGTTTTTTTCTTTGCCTCGTTTCTTCTTAAGAATTAACACAAAGCACGAGTGATAATGATTTTATTCTATATAATGTTTGTTAATTTCATATTGCTTGTTGTGGTATCATCAAAATATTCAATTTTTCTACAAAATGAGTGCTTTACTTAGTGTTTGAATTCATAAAAAGAAGAATTTATGAAAAAGCAAACATTTTTATTAAGTTGCTTTTTGTGCATAATATGCTCCGGAGTTTATGCACAAAATAAGGATTTAAACTATTTTATTCAAAAAGCCAAAAATAATAGTTCGCTACTTTATGAATTGGGAAACAAGATAAAAATCACAGAGCTAGATAGTCTTAAAACTAGGGCGGCGTATGGGCTAACTTCATCGGCAACTTTTAATACTGTGCTTTCTCCTACTTATAGGGGGATTGGTTACGATTCAGCCATTTCAAACGGGCAAACGGCGGACGCTATACTAAATGTTAGTAAACAACTGATCAGTCGCCAGAATCTTAAAACAAAGTTTGGTAATTATTCTTTGGATAAAAAGAGCATAGAGAATCAGGTACAATTGTCTGCAGATGTGATTGAGAAAGCAATTACAGAACAATATATCACCACTTTTTTAAATCAGGAATCGCTTCATCTTTCTGATGAAATAGTAAGTTTTTTGCAAAAGGAAGATGTAGTTCTTAGAAAACTAACAAAAAGTTCCAATCTCAGGCAGACTGATTATCTTAGTTTTAAGGTAATGTTGCAGCAAAACCTTTTTAATAATGAGCAGCAACGTTCACTCTGGATGAATAATCTGAGTACGCTCAATTATTTGAGTGGCATTGAGAATAATGAGACTGACACCCTAATGACACCAACCATTGCGATATCTGCACCTATTTCTTTTGAAGAAAGTTTCTATGGTAGAAATGATGTAATTGATAGCTTGAAAAATGAAAATAACAAGTTACTTATAAAGTTGAATTATAAACCTAAAATAGCTGTATTTGCTAATGGGGGATACTCATCTTCATTCATGACGAGCGCTTATAAAAATTTTGGTGTCAGCATAGGCGTCGACATCAGCCTTTCTCTTTATGATGGAAAGCAAAAAAAAATGTCGTTAATGCAGAATGAACTGAACGACCAGAGCCGTAAAAGGTATTGTGACACTTACAGGCAGCGTTACAAACTTCAGGTGCAGGATCTTCGAAAACAGATAGAACGTTGCGATAAACTTATTTCAATGGCCATCGAACAGTTTAAATATACCCGGGCTTTAGTTGATGCTAATGCACTGTTACTTGGCGTAGGAGAAGTGAGCATGACAGATTTCCTTTTATCCGTCACTAATTATATGAATATAAGAGCGGTAGATATTCAGAATCGTGCCAACAGACTGTTGTTAATAAATCAATTGAATTATTTAATTTTACCTTGATATGGAAATAAAAGTAATCGTATTCTTATTGTCAGTTGGGCTATTGATTGATGGTTGTGGAACGAAAGATTCAACTTCCTCTTCCGAGAGTCAGATACCGATTACCCCGGTTACTGTTGCCAATCCCGAAATAAGATCAATGAAAGAAGAGATCACCTTGAATGCAACTTCGGTCTATTTATTGAAAACAGATATTAAAGCGACCATTAATGGTTATGTTTTTAAGTCAAGGATTCAGCTCGGAGATAAAGTAAGAAAAGGTGAAATCTTATTTCAACTACAAACTAAAGAAGCTAGAAGCTTGGGTAATACGGTAAACAAGTTAGATCCTACTTTTCGTTTTACAGGTTTGAATAATATTGCATGCCCGACCAATGGTTATGTGGTTATGTTCAATCATCAGAAAGGAGATTATGTTCAGGAAGGTGAGATTTTGGCTACAATCAGTGATCATAATAGCTTTGGTTTTGTATTAAATTTGCCTTATGAACTGAATGGTATTTTGATGGATAATAAAGAAATAAACATCAGTTTACCAGACGGAAAAGTGCTGATTGGAATTATAAATAAGATTATGCCTGAATTGGATAGTGTTTCGCAAACGCAACGTGTCTTTATCAAAATAAAGCAGTTGCCCAATCTTCCCGAAAACCTTATAGCAAGGGTTGTTTTGGTTAAAAAGAAAATTAATAGAGCGATTACTTTACCCAAACAGGCAATTCTATCGGATGAGAATCAGACCATATTCTGGGTTATGAAACTGATAAATAATACTACGGCAGTACGCATCAATATAAAAAAGGGAATGGAAAGTGCAGGTCGTGTCCAGATTATAGAACCCTTGTTTGCCAAAAAAGATCGGATCATAATATCAGGTAATTACGGTTTAGCGGATACTGCAAAAGTCTCGATCCAAAAAGCAAATACTAAGGAATAATGAAAAAAGACTTTTATTACACTTACAAAACACCTTTGCTCGTTATAGTGGCACTTATTCTATTGGGAGGAGCGTTTTCCTTAACGCAAATAAAGTCTGCTCTATTTCCGGCAATTACTTTCCCTAAAATAAAAGTGATTGCCGACGTCGGACAGCAGCCTGTGGACTTAATGACTATCAGTGTAACCCGCCCGTTGGAAAACGCAATAAAACAAGTACCTGACCTGAGGTCCGTTCGCAGTATTACAAGTCGCGGAAGTTGTGAAATATCGGCTTTTATAGATTGGAACGCTGATATAAATATCGCACAACAACAGGTAGAAGCTAAAATAAATGAAATAAGGAACCAACTTCCGCAAAATGCGACTATTACTGTAGAGAGAATGAATCCTTCTACTTTGCCAATTATAGGATATTCGCTTAATAGTAATAAGCGAAGTGCCATGGAATTGAAACAACTTGCGTTGTATACTATTAAGCCTTTTCTCTCAAAGGTAGAAGGCGTCAGTGACATCCGGATTATCGGAGGTCAAACAAAGGAGTACCGGGTTATACTGGATAGAGGAAAAATGTCACAGATGGGATTAACTTCATCCATGGTTAAAGAGTGCATTAATAATACTAATTTCTTACTGGCCAACGGTTATCTATCTGATTATCGGCTCATGTATCTAACTGTAACTGATGCGCGGATCACAAATTTGCAACAATTAGGGGATATTGTGATTAAGAATGATGGAAAGCGAATTATTAAGTTGAATGACATTTCTAAGGTGGAGGTACATCAGGCAAAAGAGTATATCAAGGTTCGTGCAAATGGAAAAGAAAGTATATTTATCGCTGTTATTCAGCAACCTAATGCAAATGTGTCAGATATTTCGTCCAAGATGGTGAATCAATTGAATAAATTGAAAGATATACTTCCTTCCGATGTGCAGATAAAACCATATTATGTGCAAGCTGACTTTGTTAATGATACCATTAGAAGCGTGACTGATTGTTTATGGATAGGTCTTCTTTTGGCAATTATCGTAGTGATTTGCTTTCTAAAATCATGGAGAGCAAGTCTTACTATTCTAATTACTATTCCCATAACATTGGGATTGACGTCACTCACTCTCTATATCACCGGGCAGACTTTTAATATCATGACTTTAGGTGCTATTGCCGCGTCTATAGCACTAATTATTGATGACGCCATTGTGGTGGTAGAACAGATTTACAGAACTCAGGAAGAGAATCCTGAAGAATCAAATAAAACAGTTGTTCATAAAGCGCTTAAGTATTTATTTAAAGCTATGGTCGGTTCTTCTATGAGCACAACTCTTATCTTCTTCCCCTTTATGCTGATGACTGGTGTAACTGGTGCCTATTTTAAAGTAATGACCAATACCATGATTATAACTCTGATTTGCTCTTTCCTTGCAACATGGATTTTGTTGCCTGTTATCTATTTATTTATTAGTGGTAAAGAGCAAAAGAAGAAACTAAAAAATCACGAAGTAAAAGAGCGGAAATGGGTGGGCTTCTTTATCTCAAGACCTTATTATAGTATTGCCTTTATTGTGATTATTGTGACAATGGGAGCTTTCGCATTTCCTAATCTGAGAACTGGTTTTTTACCGGATATGGATGAAGGCAGCATTGTTATGGACTATAATTCACCTCCGGGGATAACATTGGAAGAGACAGAGAAAATGTTGGAAAAGGTGGAAACTATTCTGGCGGGAATACCTGAAATTGAAACTTACAGTAGGCGTACAGGTACACAAATGGGTTTTTTTATAACAGAACCCAATGCCGGTGATTATTTGATTCAACTAAAGAAAAGCCGAAATCGGTCTACTGATAAAGTGATTGATGAAATCCGATCAAAAATTGAATCAACTCAGCCGGCATTAAGAATTGATTTTGGACAAGTGATCGGGGATATGTTGGGAGACTTAATGAGCTCTGTTCAACCTATTGAAGTTAAAATATTTGGTCCCGATCAAGAGATTATTCAAAAATATTCTAAGTCTGTGGCTAAGATTGTTGAAAAAACGCCTGGAACAGCAGATGTGTTTAATGGAATTGTTATTGCCGGTCCCTCTATCTATATTGTTCCCGATTTCCAAAAGCTAGCGCAATATAATATTTCCCCGTCTGAATTTCAATTCCAATTGCAGACTCTTTTGGAAGGAAATGAAGTGGGTACTGTTTTTGATAAGCAACAGCTTACTCCCATAAGACTAATTTATAATTCGGACAACAATGTTTCGATACAAGATCTGGAAAATAGCCAGGTGTTTCTTCCCAACGGACAGCGGAAATTATTAAAAGAGTTTGCACGAGTGAAAATAAAATCCGGCTCCAGTGAAGTTCAGCGGGAGGATTTGCAAACAATGGGCGTTGTAACTGCACGCCTTGATAATGGAGATTTAGGCGGAACGATGAAAAAAATCCAGCAGGAAGTGCAAAGCAAAGTTTCCTTGCCAAAGGGATATTCAATCACTTATGGAGGTACTTATGCAGAACAGCAACAATCATTTAAAGAACTGCTAATGATCTTGGCATTGTCCGGTTTGCTGGTGTTTACCGTCATTCTGTTTCTGTTTAAAGACGTTAAAGTGGCATTTTTTATTTTACTGGTTTCTGTTTTGGGAATATGCGGCAGTTATATATTACTCTACATAACCGGTACAGCACTCAATGTAGGTAGTTATACCGGCATTATTATGGTTGTGGGCATTATTGGTGAAAATGCAATTTTTACATACCTGCAATTCCATGAAAGTTTGTTAGCCATGAGTAGGAGGCATGCCCTGATATATGCTATCAGCACACGGTTGAGGCCCAAGTTAATGACAGCGATAGGAGCAGTGATTGCACTAATGCCTTTGGCTTTAGGCATAGGAACAGGTGCGCAGTTCCATCAACCGCTTGCAATAGCCGTAATAGGAGGATTTATAGTGGCATTGCCATTACTTCTTATTGTTTTGCCAACACTTCTTTATCGGATAAAGCCTTTACATCCTTAAATATTCAAACGTTGTTTCTTATTGAAAATTGAGAACAGAATGGTATTCAGACTAAATAAGAATTTATTTTTATAATATAACCAATGAAAAGACTATATATTGTCCTCTTGTTCATCTGCATTAGCATTGAGGTTTTTCCTCAACAAGACACTTTAAAATCCGTTATACCGGATACACTCAGAGATGCACCTCTGTATTCTAAAAACAGATTTCAGATGAAGGTCAATAAAATGACTTCTAGCAGATTGTTTCAAATGACCTATATCTCTGTTCCTCTAGTATTGAGTGGACTAATTATTAAAAATGAAGACGACCATTTTCGTAATTTACGAAATGAATATGTCCCTTCGTTCAATAATCACTATGATGACTATTTGCAATATCTTCCCGGAGCGCTGATGCTTAGTCTCAAAACGGCAGGAGTTGAAGGACGAAGTTCCTGGCAAAGAATGATGGTGTCCGATGCTATCTCGGTGACATTTATGGCTACTGTTGTCAATGCGTTAAAGGTTACCACGAAAGAGATGCGTCCGGATGGCTCGGGTAGAAACTCTTTTCCTTCCGGACATTCCGCTACTGCTTTTATGACCGCTACGATGTTACACAAAGAATACGGACTCACCAGAAGTCCTTGGTATAGTGTGGCCGCATATACGATGGCTACAGCAACTGCCGTGACTCGTGAATTGAATAACAAACACTGGCTCTCCGATATATTGGTTGGCGCAGGTATCGGGGTCTTTTCTACCGAATTGGGCTATTACCTTGGGGATTTGATTTTTAAAGAGAAAGGGATTAAACATACTCTTCTCGATCTTGATTCATCCGGCTATCAGCGAAATCCGTCATTTTTTGGTCTATATATGGGTTTTAGTATATTTTCGGGAAAACTAAAACCGGTGTCGGATATATCTTTGGACGCATCCGCAGGAAGTCGGGCTGGGTTTGAAGGAGCTTATTTTATCAATCGTTATATTGGATTTGGAAGCCGTTTTTCGGTCACTAGTCTACCCGTTTCTTTAGATGATAAACTTTATTTCTCTGCTCATCCGGCATTTGCCAATAAGATTGAAAAAATACAATCCGATCCTTTTGATGTGTTCACCGCCTCTGCTGGCCCGTATTTATCTTATCCCATAGCCGACCGACTACTTGTGGGAAGTAAATTATTGATGGGATATAGTTCTACGGCTCATAAGTCGATCTCGGCAACTTACAGAGACAGTCCCAATGTGGAAATTAAAAGTCAGGAGATTGTTGATATAAGTAATACCAAAGGAATAAGTTTTGGAACGGGACTTTCTTTAGTCTATATAGTCAGACGGAATCTCGGAGTGCACTTTTTTATGGATTATGATTTTTCTCCAGCTCATTTTACGCTCAACACTACCAATGAAAACCAGATGAGAAATGATTATCATTTAAAGCAAAGCTCCAATGTATGGACATTGGGAGCCTCTGTCAATGTTCAACTTTGAGAATTACTGAATCATGACTGGACGAATCCGGAACATATTTATGCGCTAATTTTACAGATTATTAAAAGAAAACGACGAACATTGTGATTATAAAAGCTGTTATTTGTGTCTGATCTGTTATAATCCGGATAGAGAGCGCACACATGCGCGTAAACATCTAATTTTAGAATAGAATGAATAACTTTAATTTTCAAAATCCTACCAAATTAATATTTGGGAAAGGAATGATTGCCCAGTTGGCAAATGAGATTCCATTGGACAAGCGAGTGATGATAACCTTTGGTGGTGGCAGTGTGAAAACGAATGGTGTCTATGCCCAAGTTACTGAAGCCTTAAAGAAACATCACACGGTTGAGTTTTGGGGAATTGAGCCAAACCCAACCGTGGAAACGTTGCGCAAGGCTATTGCGCTTGGAAAAAAGGAAAAAGTGGATTATCTCTTGGCTGTGGGTGGTGGTTCTGTTATAGATGGTACAAAATTAATTTCGCCCGGTTTACTTTACGAGGGCGATGCATGGAATTTGGTGTTGGATGGTAAGCTGATCAACGGCTTTGTACCTTTTGCTACGGTGCTGACCTTACCTGCTACGGGATCTGAAATGAATAATGGAGCTGTGATTTCTTCTACGGCGACAAAAGAAAAATTTGCTTTTGGATCGACTTTTCCTACCTTTTCCATCTTAGATCCTGAAGTTACTTTTTCACTTCCTCCCCGTCAGGTGGCATGTGGCATTGCGGATACGTTTGTTCATGTAATGGAACAATACATGACCGTTACGGGGCAGTCCAGATTGATGGACAGATGGGCCGAAGGTGTTCTTCAGACATTAGTGGAAATTGCACCTAAGATAAAGGAGAATCAACAAGATTATGATCTGATGGCGGACTTTATGCTTTCGGCTACCATGGCTCTGAATGGTTTTATTGCACAAGGGGTATCCCAGGACTGGGCTACTCACATGATCGGGCATGAACTTACTGCGTTGCATGGATTAACTCATGGAGCATCTCTTGCCATCATTTATCCCGCTACCTTGCGGGTACTTAGAGAGCAGAAAGGGGATAAAATTTTGCAATATGGTGAACGGGTATGGGGCATTACCGAAGGATTTCGTGAGCAACGTATAGATTTAGCTATTGAGAAAACTGAAAACTTTTTCCGTTCAATAGGACTTTCCACCCGCTTACACGAAGAAAAAGTGAGTAATGACACTATAGATGAAATACTACGCCGGTTTAACCAAAGAAGTGCTGCGTATGGTGAAAATAGAAATGTGAATGGTGCGGTAGCTAAAGAAATCTTAATGAGCTGCTTGTAGTAAATGATTGTCTCA
The DNA here is from genome assembly GCA_015654535.1 of Bacteroidales bacterium. Classification (GTDB taxonomy): domain Bacteria; phylum Bacteroidota; class Bacteroidia; order Bacteroidales; family Bacteroidaceae; genus Bacteroides. Next base: position 31,889 of record JAATGU010000122.1, on the reverse strand, counting down.
CAGTTACTGTTATTATTTATTAAAATATTGTATTAAGAGGGTGTCCCATGTTGAAGTGAACCCCGAAAGTTAGACAAAAAACTTTCGGGGTTCACTTCAATGAGGAACATCTTTTTTTTAATTATTTTGATTGATTATAAAGAAACAAGAAGTACTTAAGAAATTTCTAAAATAAGGAATATTGGCAAAAATAGGAGAGAGCTTTTGGGGGTGAAGATGGAATTTTATTTCATAGTGAGGATTAATTAAAAAGAGTTTCCTGTCTATTATCCGATAATTATTTTCTTTGACCAGTTTTTCAAACATTTCAATAGATATTTTGCAGGATTTTATATCCAGAAGCTCCTTTACTGCGGCATTACTTTCTTTGCATGCTTTTAAAATCGTACGATAGACAAAGTTTGGGAACAAATGTAAGAATGGCCAATGAGATACAATCTTACTTTTGCAAATCTGTTGATGCCCTCCAAAGGGCATCTGCCATGCCGGAAAACCGAAAAAGATAATTCCTCTAGGAGCCATAAACTTTTTTATATTCTTAAAAAACTCTTTTTTTGCAGAAATATGTTCTATAACGTCATGAACAAGAATCAGATCAAATTTTTGCTGGAAGCTTTTTATTTTAAAAATATCGGAAGCGATCAGATTAGCTTGTTGTTTGTTCTCTGTAAAAAAACTTTTGGCTTGTTCAATGCGTGTTTCTGAGAAATCTACCCCGGTTACTTCGCATCCTTTTTCTGCAAAGGGCAATAGATTTCCTCCGTCTCCACATCCAATTTCTAATATTCTTGTTTCTTTAGTAATTTTTATAAACTGTTTCACATAAGGAACAAAGTATTTTTGACTGGTAATAGCTAGTTCATCAAAATATCTTTTTCGATTTAAATGTCTATCTTGCATAATACGTTTTACGTTCTTTTCGCTAATTATTTAAATTTATTATCAAAATTATTTAAAACAAGAATGCATTGTTATTGTTTTTGTTTTCTTTTATGATATTTTAACTAATGATTTTACCTTTATTTGGTCGTCTCCTGGCAGTCTATAATTGATAAAGTAAGTCCGTTTTCTTTCTTTTTGAGTATTTAAATGGTATGTATTAATCAAAGATTTATTATCCCTTTCAAAAAACTGTGAAAATATTCATAATTCCTACCTTAATTATATACGGGATAAAACAATAATTTGTACCTTTGCGCATCGAAATACCTAATATGCAATTAAATGTCTGAAATTAAAAGAATTAAAACAGCTCTCGTGTCGGTATATCACAAGGAAGGACTGGATGATATAATCACCAAACTTCATGAGGAAGGGGTCGAGTTCTTGTCTACCGGAGGGACACGTCAGTTTATTGAATCTCTGGGCTTTCCTTGTAAGGCTGTAGAAGATCTTACCACTTATCCATCGATATTAGGCGGTAGAGTAAAAACCCTTCATCCCAAGGTTTTTGGTGGAATATTGTGCCGTAGGGAAGTAGAACAGGATCTTCAGCAAATTGAAAAGTATGAAATTCCGGAAATAGACTTGGTTATTGTGGATTTATATCCTTTTGAAGCAACCGTTGCTTCAGGAGCTGAAGAACCTGCTGTAGTAGAAAAAATAGATATTGGTGGCATTTCATTAATTCGTGCTGCTGCTAAAAATTATAAAGATGTGGTAATTGTGGCTTCTCAGACACAATATAAACCATTGGCAGATATGTTGATGGAACATGGAGCAACAAGCTCTATTGAAGAGCGTCGCTGGCTTGCTAAAGAAGCGTTTGCTGTTTCTTCTCATTACGACTCTGCTATTTTTAATTATTTTGATGCGGAAGAGGGCTCTGCGTTCCGTTGCTCTGTAAATGAGCAGAAGTTGCTTAGATATGGTGAAAATCCTCATCATAAAGGCTTATTCTATGGTGATCTAGATACAATTTTTGATCAGATTCATGGAAAAGAAATTTCATATAATAATTTGCTGGATATTAATGCGGCATTTGATTTAATTGATGAGTTCGATGAACTTACTTTTGCCGTACTAAAACATAATAATGCATGTGGCATCGCTTCACGTTCTACGGTGGCAGAGGCTTGGAAAGATGCTTTAGCCGGTGACCCGGTTTCAGCTTATGGAGGCGTGTTGATAACAAATGCTGTAATAGATAAAGCCTCGGCTGAAGAAATAAATAAAATTTTCTTTGAAATTATCATTGCGTCGGATTATGATGTCGATGCTTTGGAAATACTGACTCAAAAGAAAAACCGGATTGTGCTGGTTCGTAAAGAAACGAAATTCCCCAAGAAACAATTCCGCTCATTATTGAATGGCGTTTTAGTGCAAGATAGGGATTTGAATATAGAAACTGCTGCAGATTTAAAAACTGCAACCGATAAAATTCCCACAAAGCAAGAAGTAGAAGATATGTTGTTCGCTAATAAAATAGTAAAGAATAGTAAGTCTAATGCAATTGTTTTAGCAAAAGGAAAACAGTTATTGGCAAGTGGTATTGGACAGACTTCCCGGGTAGATGCTTTGAAACAGGCAATAGAAAAAGCGAAGTCTTTTGGATTTGATTTACAAGGCTCGGTAATGGCTAGTGATGCATTCTTCCCATTCCCAGACTGTGTTGAAATAGCTTCTAAAGAAGGTATTACTTCAGTTATTCAACCAGGTGGTTCTGTAAGGGATCAGCTTTCTTTTGATTATTGTAATGAGCATGGTGTGGCGATGGTAACAACAGGAATCAGACACTTTAAACATTAATAAAATGGGATTATTTTCTTTCACACAAGAAATAGCGATGGATTTGGGAACGGCCAATACCATCATCATCACTAACGGTAAAATTGTAGTTGATGAACCTTCCGTTGTAGCTTTGGATCGACGCACAGACAAAATGATTGCTGTGGGCGAAAAAGCAAGACAAATGCACGGAAAGACACATGAAAATATTCGGACTATTCGTCCACTTAGAGATGGTGTGATTGCCGATTTCTATGCTTGCGAGCAAATGATGCGTGGCATGATTAAAATGATGAATACACATAATAGACTTTTCTCTCCTTCTTTGAGAATGGTTATTTGTGTTCCTTCTGGAAGCACAGAAGTGGAATTGCGTGCGGTACGTGACTCGGCTGAACATGCAGGAGGGCGTGATGTGTATTTGATATTTGAGCCAATGGCTGCGGCAATTGGAATTGGTATTGATGTAGAAGCTCCGGAAGGAAATATGATTGTTGATATAGGTGGTGGTTCCACTGAGATTGCAGTGATCTCACTGGGAGGTATTGTTTCTAACAAATCCATCCGTATTGCTGGCGATGATCTCACATCCGACATTCAGGAATATATGGGACGTCAGCACAATCTTAAAGTTGGCGAACGTACAGCTGAGCAAATTAAAATACATGTAGGTGCTGCTTTAACAGAACTTGAAGATGCTCCTGAAGATTATATTGTTCATGGACCTAATAGAATGACTGCACTTCCAATGGAAGTTCCGGTTTGCTATCAGGAAATAGCTCATTGTTTAGAAAAATCTATTGCTAAAATGGAAACGGCTATTCTTAGCGCATTGGAACAAACTCCTCCTGAATTATATGCAGATATTGTGCATAATGGTATTTATTTAGCTGGTGGCGGAGCCCTTTTACGTGGACTTGATAAACGTTTAACAGATAAGATTAATATCCCTTTCCACATAGCAGAAGATCCTCTTCATGCTGTGGCAAAAGGAACAGGCGTAGCGTTGAAGAATGTAGATAAATTTTCATTCTTAATGCGATAATCATCATTAAATGCCGATGTGCTGATATGCTGGTGTACCTTTGTTGCACATCTGACATATCGGCACATCGGCAAATTAGTACATTGGAATTATATGCGGAACTTATTTAACTTCCTTATAAAATACAGCTACTGGTTCCTTTTCATTTTGTTGGAGGTCGGTAGTTTTGCTTTGTTGTTTCGCTTTAATCACTATCAGAAAAGCTCTTTTTTCACTTCAAGTAATGTTGTTGCTGGCGATATTTATAAACTTAGAGGAGCGGTGACTTCTTACTTTTATTTGAAAGAAGCCAATGAGGACCTACTTGATCGTAATATGTTGTTAGAACAACAAATTACTACTTTAAAGAAGGAACTACAGGATCGAGGCTTGGATTCTTTGGAAGTGGATAGCATGAAAAACAGACCACTTAAAGACCTTTATCTAATAAAAGCGAATGTGATTAGCAATTCTTTGACGAAAGCGGATAATTATATTACCTTAGATAAGGGTTCCGATGCGGGTATTCGTAGTGAAATGGGAGTTGTTGATAGAAATGGGATAGTGGGCATAATTTATATGACTACGGCTAAATATTCTGTTGCTATTTCTCTGCTGAATACAAAAAGTAGTATTAGTTGTAAAATATTAGGAAGTGGATATTTTGGTTCGTTGAAATGGGAGGGAGGAGATTCTCGCTATGCATATTTAAATGATCTGCCTCGGCATGCAAAATTTAGTTTGGGGGATACATTGGTTACAAGTGGTTATTCTACTGTTTTTCCAGCAGGAGTGATGGTTGGTACTATTGATCATATTGGAAATTCTAAAGATGGTCTTTCTTATCAATTAAAAATAAGATTAGCTACGGATTTTGGTAAATTAAGTAGTGTGAGGGTGATATCTAAATCGAGCCAAAGAGAACAGACGCTTCTTGAAGGCATGGCAAATAAGCAACAATGATAATAACCTATTTAAAACGTATTGAATGGTTTGTAGCCTTGGCCTTACTTCAGGTTCTGGTGCTCAATAATATGCATATTGCGGGATATGCCACTCCTTTTCTTTATATTTATTTAATTATAAAGATGTCATCTGGTGTATCAAGAAATGAATTAATGCTATGGGGATTTTCTCTTGGATTAACGGTTGATATATTTTCAAATACTCCTGGTATGAATGCTGCGGCTGCTACCTTTGTCGCTTTTCTTCGCCCTTCTGTTTTACGCCTTTTTTCCCCACGGGATAGTTCTGACGAAATAGTTCCTGCGATAAAGACGCTTGGTGTTTCTTCTTTTATAAAATATGTAGTAACCTGTGTCTTATTTCATCATACTGCTTTGTTACTGATTGAGTCTTTTTCTTTTCTAGATATTAATACTTTATTAATAGAAATTGGGCTAAGTACGTTACTTACTGTATTGTGTATTATGGCTATTGAAGGATTTAAAAAATAGGGTGTGGCAAGAGATTATAATTTAGAAAAAAGGAAATATGTGATTGCTGGCATTGCTGTTTTTGTGGTGTTGGTTTTCATAGTGCGGCTTTTTGTCCTTCAACTATTAACGGATGATTATAAAAAGAACGCAGATAGTAATGCTTTTCTGAATAAGATTCAATATCCTTCCAGAGGTATTTTTTATGATCGTAATAATAAGTTGTTGGTTTACAATCAACCGGCTTATGATGTGATGGTGGTGATGAAAGAAATTGATCATCTTGATACGCTTGATTTCTGTAAAACATTAAATATTACCAAAGAGTATTTTTTAAAGCGGATGGCAGACGTTAAAGATCGGACTAAAAACCCAGGTTACTCTCGGTTTACTCATCAGCTCTTTATGGTACAACTCTCAGCAGAAGAATGTGGCGTTTTACAGGAAAAACTTTTTAAATTTCATGGTTTTTATGTGCAGCAACGTTCTATTCGTCAATATTCATATAACTCAGCAGCGCATATATTAGGTGATATTGGAGAAGTCTCCATGGCGAACATAGAAGATGATGATTATTATATTCGAGGTGATTATGTTGGGAAGCAAGGTGTGGAGAAATTTTACGAGAAAGAACTTCGAGGGAAGAAAGGTGTGGAAATCATGCTTCGGGATGCGCATGGACGTATTCAAGGGAAATATTTAGATGGCAAGCTCGATAAAAAACCTGTTCCGGGGAGAAATCTGAAACTCTCTATTGATATTGATTTGCAGCAGTTTGGAGAGAAACTGATGGGGCATAAAATTGGGGCAATCGTTGCTATAGAACCTGAAACCGGCGAAATTCTTTGTCTGGTTTCCACCCCGACTTTTAATCCTGCGGAGATGGTTGGGCGTGGACGAGGTAAATACCACCAGGCTTTGGAGCAAGATCCTAGAAAACCTCTTTTTAACCGAGCTTTAATGGCTTCTTATCCTCCCGGATCAACTTTTAAACCTGCACAAGCTATGGTATTTCTTCAGGAGGGAATTATTCACCCCTCTACTGCTTTTCCTTGTTATCATGGATTTGTTGTACCTGGGTTGCGTGTGGGATGTCACTCACATCCTTCTCCTTTATCTTTGGTTCCAGCGCTATCAACGTCTTGTAACTCTTATTTTTGTTGGGGGCTGTATCGGATGATTGACAATAAGAAATATTTGAATTCTGATTCTGCGCTCTCTGTTTGGAAAAATCATATGGTGTCAATGGGCTTCGGTTATAAACTGGGAGTTGATTTGCCGGGTGAGAAGAGAGGTTTGATACCGAACTCAAAGTTTTATGATAAAATATATGGGAAAGGTCGTTGGGGAGGTTTACGCATTATTCATACAGCTATAGGGCAAGGTGAAATATTGCTAACGCCTCTTCAGATTGCTAATTTAGGAGCGACAATTGCCAATAGGGGTCACTTTATTACTCCACATGTAGTAAAGCAAATTATGGGTGGAAAACTAGATAGTACTTATCTTTTTCCCAGACATACAACTATTGATCCGAAATATTATTCTTATATTATCCAGGGGATGCGCGGAGCAGTAGAACATGGAACTTGCACTAGAGCCAACTATATGCCTGAAATGGAAATTTGCGGAAAGACTGGTACGGCTCAAAACAGAGGAAAAGATCACTCTGTTTTTATGGGATTTGCTCCTATGAAGAAGCCCAAGATTTCAATTTGTATTTATGTTGAGAATGGGGGATGGGGAGCGACTTATGCTGTTCCTATGGGTGCGTTGATGATGGAACGTTATCTTAAAGGCAAAATTGCTCCCGAAAGAGATCATTTAGTTGAAAGTATAAGTAATGCAGTAATAGCTTATGGAACACAGACAAGGTAGTTTATGGAAATCAGTAGACTGGATGTGTATCGTAGTCTATTTGTTGCACATCACTTGTGGGTGGTTCAGCATCTGTGGAGCCAGCTATAATTATGGAGATACGGACTTTCTGAATTTTGCATCTCGAAGTGGAAAGCAGTTGGCTTGGATACTTTGTTCATTTGGACTGGGTTTTGTATTGCTAATGCTTGAAGAACGCCTCTATGATATGTTCGCTTACTTTGTATATATAGGTATGATCTTGTTACTTTTTGTCACAATTTTTGTTGCCAAAGATGTAAAAGGCTCACACTCTTGGATTAATTTAGGACCCATAAGTTTGCAGCCGGCAGAATTTGCAAAATTTGCCACTGCACTTGTTTTGGCTAAGTACATGAGTTCCTATTCTTTTAATATGAAGAAGCTAAAAAGCATTTTGCTATTAGCTCTTTTTATTTTATTACCATTGGGATTAATTATTATGCAGAAAGAGACTGGCTCTGCGTTAGTTTTTTTGGCTTTTTTCTTTATGCTTTATCGCGAAGGAATGCCTGGAGCAATCCTTTTTTCGGGTGTCTGTGCTGTGATTTATTTTATAGTGGGCATTCGTTTTGGAACTACGATGATGTCGGATGCTTCAACTTCGATAGGGAAATTTTCTGTTTTGATGATGGTACTTTTGTTTGCCGGAGTAATGGTCTGGGTTTATTTGAAACGATGGGAGCCAGTGCGTAATATTATAGGCATTAGTTTATCAGTAGTTATTTTGGCAGTACTTTTTTCAAGATATGTAATTCCGTTTAATATTGTAGTATGGGTGCAGATCCCTTTGTGTATAGTGCTTGCAGGATATTTGCTGTTTCTTTCATTAACAGAGAGGAATAAAGGGTATGCATTAATCGCTATTTTTTCTATTGCTTCAGTTGGATTTCTCTATTCAAGTGATTACGTGTTTAATAGTGTATTGGAACCACACCAACAGATCCGCATTAAAGTTTTATTAGGAATGGAAGAAGATCTTACAGGTGCGGGCTATAATGTGAACCAATCAAAAATTGCTATTGGCTCCGGGGGATTATATGGAAAGGGATTTCTGAATGGTACCCAGACAAAACTGAAGTATGTTCCGGAACAAGATACAGATTTTATTTTTTGTACGGTGGGAGAGGAACAAGGGTTTATTGGTTCCTCTGTAGTTTTACTTTTATTCCTTATTTTGATATTGCGTCTTGTTGTCCTTTCTGAGAGGCAGAACTCCACTTTTGGGCGAGTTTATGGTTACTCTGTGGTCAGCATTTTTGTTTTTCACCTATTTATAAATGTGGGTATGGTACTAGGAGTAACCCCGGTTATTGGCATTCCACTTCCGTTCTTTAGTTATGGAGGGTCATCATTGTGGGGTTTTACAATTCTCTTATTTATCTTTTTGAGAATTGATGCAAGCAGAACGGGAAGACTTTAAAGATATTCTTAGAAGCTTTTAATAGTTGGTACAAAAGATTTTATTTTTGTCTTTTGATTTCAATACCTACGTCGTTAATTCCTTTTAAAGTTTCATCACGCATACCGTGAGTGACTTTGAAGACAAGATTACCCGAACGTTTAGGTGAAATAGAGATATAGCTATGCGCTGATTGGTAAAAATTACCCCATCCCGTTCCCAACCAGTTTCCAGCTTTGTCAGCAAGTGCGTACTCCACGGTATCGGTTACAAAAACAGTACTATCTTGTGTGTTGTGTGAAATGAACAGATAGAAATTACTGTATGGATAGTCTTCACGGTTGCGCACTTCCACAGAAATATGATAGGTTGCCAAAGAATCAGTTATCGGTGCCTTAAAAGTAAGAGTATCACTCTTTCTCCATCCATCTTTAGACGGATGAAGATAAGAGTGATATATAGTATCAGAATCACATGCTGTCAAGAATAATAGTAATGCCAACAGTGTGAATTTAATCTTTTTTTGGAGGTTGCGGCTTGTCATTGCGCTGTTGAGGTCTATTGTTTGGTCTTTTTCTTCGTTTGCTTTTATGTGCATTTCCACTTTCGCTTCCATTCTCATTTGTATTTTCATTTGGGCTTTCATTTCCGTTCCCAATTACTTTTAAAATTACTTTTTTATTCTCGTTTCCAATTACTTTTGGATTCGTTTTTTCATTTCCGTTTCCATTCCCGGTTTTTCGCTTATCAAAGCGAGTAAGGCTTTCCTGATCCAAAAGATCAATAGATTTGGGCGGTTCCGGTTTTTTCTCTGATTCATGCAGACTGTCTGGCTTAATGCCTTTACGATTGAGATTGATAATTTCAAAAGCCCTTTTTCCAGAGATTGTGACTAGATTAGCTGCAAAGTTTTTATCTGTTGAGTAGGTAATTTGATTGCTTAATATATCGGCCTTGAAGAAAAAGAAATTACCATCTTTTGTTTCCAACTCAATCTCTCGTGAAGGCAAGCATTTTTGTGCTTCCACATAGCCGTCTACTTCATAATTCATGCAGCATTTTAGTTTTGCACATTGTCCGGCGAGTTTTTGAGGATTAAGAGATATATCTTGAAGTCTGGCAGCATTTGTAGATACTGATACAAAATTTGTCATCCATGTAGCGCAGCAAAGTTCTCTTCCACACGGACCAATGCCACCTATTCTACCGGCTTCTTGTCGGGCTCCGATTTGCTTCATCTCAATACGGACTCTGAAAGTTTCGGCCAACACTTTTATTAGTTGGCGGAAGTCGACTCGTTCATCGGCAATATAATAGAAAATAGCCTTATTGCCATCTCCCTGATATTCAACATCACCGATTTTCATATGAAGATCAAGGCTAGAGGCTATCAGCCTCGAACGGATCATTGTAGCATGTTCTTTTGCTTTTGCTTCATTATACTTATCCATGTCTACCGTCTTTGCTTTGCGATATACACGTTTAATTTCAGTATTAGGTTTGAATCCGGTTTTACGCATCTGTAGAGGGACTAATCGACCTGTTAACGTTACTGTTCCAATATCGTGTCCCGGTGTGGATTCTACAGCTACGATGTCTCCTTTTTCCAATTTTAAGTCATTGCTGTTTAGATAATATCCTTTGCGGGTGTTTTTGAATTGTACTTCCACAAGGTCACTTTCCTGGCTACTTCCCGGAATGTCGGCTAACCAGTCATACGTATTTAATTTATTATCTTGTCGGGAGCAGCCTTTACAGCATAATTTCCCGCTTCCGTTATTTAATTTGTAATCCATAGTTATAATGTTTATTGTTTGAGTAAAACGATCATTTTTAATGAAAAATCAAAAAAAACCATTTTAGCATTCACATTTTGTTCGATATGTTGCTGAGCTCTACTGAGTTCTTCCATTATTCCAACGGCATTCCGTTCGTTAACAAAAGGAGAAAAACGGGATGCGAAATTCAATTCATCTATATTCATGTAATTCAATTCCTGACGATGCAAGTTGAATATAAAATTTTCGCGAATCATCCGTTGAGCATATTCCAGAAAATTCTTTTGACGTTCACGTCCCATTCCGGCCACTTGCTCGCTCCAAGCTTTCATCTCTCTAATTTTTCTCTGATAAGATGAACGCATCAGACTGACAAATAGCTCAAAAAAAAGTTTTATTTCCTCGTTCAGATGAATAGTTTCCATTGCACGGATAAAATTACCCCCGCTTACGTGAGCAATGGTCAAAGCATCTTGTTCCATTAATCCGTAACTATTTTTGAGTGCTTCAGCAATACTTTTTTCATCTATCTTACGGATATTAATGCGTTGCGTTCTGCTTAATATTGTGGGAAGAATAAGATCCGGATTCTTCGACACCAGTAAGAATACAGTCTTTGCGGGTGGTTCCTCTAGCAATTTTAAGAGTTTGTTGGCACACACCACATGCATCTTTTCGGGCAACCAGATAATCATTACTTTATAACCACCTTCGCTACTTTTAAGGCTTAGTTTCCGTACAATCTCGTCACTTTCTTTGGCATAAATAATGGCTTGAGCATTTTCCGATCCCATCTCGTTTAACCAGTGATTGAGATTAAAGTAGGGATTGTTCAATACAAATTCACGCCATTCTTTGATATAGTCATCGCACACCACGTCTTTTCCGCTCTTTTTCTTTACCACTGGAAAAACAAAATGCAGGTCGGGGTGCACTAATTTATTCATTTTTACACAAGAAGGGCAAACTCCGCAAGCTTCTTCCGTGTGATTGGGGCAGAGGATATATCGGGCATAAGCAATGGCTAAAGGCATTGTACCAACACCTTCGGGCCCGCAAATCAGTTGGGCATGGGGGATACGATTTTCTCTCACTTCCAAAAGAAACTTCTTCTTCACATCTTCTTGTCCGATTATATCTCTGAAAAACATCTTCTTAATATATTATCTTAGCAACTTCTTTAATACTATCTACCGCTCCGATAGAATAAAAATGAATGCTTGGTAGTCCATGTGCCATTAGCTCACGGCATTGCTTTACACACCATTCTATTCCCAATTGCTTGGCCGAAGCATCGTCTTTACATTTTATCGCCTCTTTGGCTAACTCCTCAGGAATGTCCACTTTAAAAGTCTTGGGCACCATGCTTAGTTGAGATAATTTAGCGAAAGGTTTAATGCCCGGAATGATAGGGATGGTAATCCCGGCTTGACGAGCCCGATCCACAAAATCAAAGAATTTTCGATTATCATAGAAAAGCTGAGTGACTGCATACTCAGCTCCTGCTTCCATTTTCTTTTTTAACCAATAAATATCTGTATCCATATTGGGAGCTTCTTCATGCTTTTCTGGATAGCAAGCTACTCCATAGGAAAAAGGTTGGGCCGAAGTTCTCAATTGTTCTCCGTCAACGAATATTCCCTGAATAAACAAATTGATTTGCTTTTGCAGTTCAATGGCATGGTGATACCCATTTCCTTCAGGAATAAAAGAAGATTCATGTTTGGCTTTGTCTCCTCGCAGAACCAGTAAATCAGTAATGCCAAGAAATTGCAGATCAAGTAATACATATTCTGTCTCTTCCTGAGTATATCCACTGCATAGAATATGAGGCACAACCGTTATACTATATTTGTTTTTTATAGCAGCAGCTACAGCCACCGTTCCAGGACGACGGCGGACTTTATTACGCTGAAATAAGCCGTTTCCTAAATCTTTATAAACATACTCACTTCGATGAGTAGTAATGTTAATATATTTGGGATCAAACTCTTTTAACGTATCTATAGTGTCATACAACTTTTCAATGCCGGTTCCTTTTAATGGAGGCAAAATTTCAAAAGAAAAGGCGGTCTGACCATTACTATTTATTAAATCAATTACTTTCATTGGTTTTATTTATCCCAGCATTTATTTAGCCAAGTATACATCCTGACGCAAAAATAACAAAAAAAAAAGAGTTATAAACTATCTTTAGACTTTTTCCGTTATCTAAATGGATATTCAATCATTAATGGATTGAATATAGGCTATTATGTTTAGTTATTCACATGAAAAAATATTAAAAATTGTTGCATAGAGTGTAGTCTTGGTTTCGAGTAAAACTAATTGTTCTAATTGTTTGTTTATTCTGTTATAAAAAATAAGAATTATGGAATATGATATAGCGATAATTGGAGGTGGACCTGCTGGTTATAATGCTGCCGAAAGAGCAGCTTCAAACGGATTAAAAACGGTTCTTTTTGAAAAGAATGCTATTGGAGGTGTTTGTCTGAACGAAGGATGTATTCCTACTAAAACTCTGCTGTATTCAGCAAAGATATTGGACAGCATAAAAAGTGCGTCTAAATATGGAGTTACGGTTGAGAGTAATCCAACTTTTGATTTAGATAAAATAATCAGCCGTAAAAATAAAGTTGTTAAAAAACTTACAGGTGGAGTCAAAATGAAACTGGATGCAAATGGCGTTTTAACAGTGCATGGAGAGGCTTTTATTTTAGGAGAAGAGAATGATAATATTCGTATTTCGTGTGACAAAGAGGTGTATTCTGTAAAATACGTATTGCTTTGTACAGGATCGGAAACTATCATTCCACCCATAAAAGGATTATCCGAGGTGGACTTCTGGACTTCAAAAGAAGCATTGGACTCTAAGGAATTGCCATCGTCTCTTGTCATTATTGGTGGGGGAGTGATTGGCCTTGAGTTTGCTTCATTTTTTAATAGCTTAGGTGTAAAAGTAAGTGTAGTAGAGATGATGCCCGAAATATTGGGAGTGATGGATAAGGAGGTCTCGGCTATGCTTAGAACTGAATACACCAAAAAGGGAGTGACTTTTTACTTAGGAACAAAAGTGACAGAAGTATCGTCCAAGCATGTAACTATTGAAAAAGCCGGTACAGTGACTACCATTGAGGCTGGAAAAATACTTCTGAGTGTAGGGCGAAGAGCGGTTATAGATAAGGTAGGAACGGCAAATCTCAATATTGAGTTACTCAAAAACGGAGTCAAAGTAAATGAATTTATGCAGACCAGTCATCCGCACGTTTACGCTTGTGGAGACATTACCGGATATTCCTTACTTGCACATACTGCCATTCGCGAAGGTGAAGTGGCTATCAGTCACATCTTAGGAATCGATGACAGAATGAACTATGCAGCGATCCCAGGTGTGGTATATACAAATCCGGAATTTGCCGGAGTGGGAAAGACAGAAGAAGAGGCGGTTGCCGATGGAATTGACTATCATATATTGAAGCTTCCGATGGCTTATTCTGGAAGATTTGTAGTAGAAAATGAACTTGGAAATGGCGTTTGCAAATTAATAATCGATTCAGATGATCGCATCATAGGTGGACACTTACTTGGAAATCCAGCTTCTGAACTTGTTGTGATATTGAGCATGGCAATCGAAAAAGAATATACAGTAGAGGAATTCAAAAAGCAGATATTTCCACATCCCACTGTTAGTGAGATTATCCGTGAAACGCTGTTTGTATAATGTAAAGGCTGTGATCTTTTACGATTTATAATAAATGGAATAGGATGCTTTGTATAAACAATTTATGTACTGACGCTTATTTTAATCTTGCATCTGAGGAATATCTTTTTCATTATTTTTCAGAAGATATCTTTATGCTTTGGCAGAATGAGCCGTCAGTAATTATCGGAAAACATCAAAATGTATGGGCAGAAGTAAATCTTGACTTTGTTCGAAAAAAACAAATAAAGATAGCACGGAGATTTTCCGGAGGAGGAGCTGTTTATCATGATCTTGGCAATCTTAATCTTACCTTTATAGAAAATAACAGCAATGCAGATTTTGATAAATTTTCAAAACAAATGCTGAATCTATTAACCACTATAGGAGTGGATGCAAAGTCTGATGAACGTCGTGCACTGACTATTGATGGACTAAAAATATCCGGAAGTGCACAATGCATTCATAAGAAGAAAGTAATGTATCATGCCACATTACTTTTTTCAACAGATCTAAAAGTTCTTTATTCTGCCTTGCATAGTGATCCCGGACAGTTGAAAGATAAGGATGCTGTTCAACGCCCTGCATCGGTGAAATCGGTGGAAAGTCCGGTCACTAATATTAGTGACCACCTATCTAAACCTTTTCCTATAAATGATTTTAAGAAAAGGATTATGAATTATTTTCTTACTAATTTAACTGAAAACCAAGCATATACTTTTAAGGAGGATGATTTGATAATGATCAATCATCTAAGTGAAGAAAAATACGCCACTTCGGATTGGAATCTCAAGGGCTCTTTACTAAAGTAATTGGTTTTTAAAACATTCTATCACTTATTCTTGTTTTGTATATTGTTTAAAGTATCAGAGTTAATACCAATGAAAATGTTCTTAATATAATAAGTTATGTCTACATTTGAAATAAAGATGCCCAAATTGGGCGAAAGTATTACTGAAGGAACTATTATGTCGTGGTCGGTAAAAGTGGGGGATGTTATCAATGAAGATGACATCTTATTTGAAGTAAGTACAGCTAAGGTTAGTGCCGAAATCCCTTCCCCTGTTGCCGGAAAGATTCTTGAAATTCTTTTTAAAGAAGGTGATACCGTTCCGGTAGGTACCGTTGTCGCAATGGTTCAGCTTGAAGGTGAAGCCACCGAAGATGACTCCCCAAGCAATGCTATATCAGAATCCCCTAAAGATAATAATATACCTTCTTCTCAATCAGAAGAAAAGATAGAATCTGCACCTGTAACCCCTGTGGTTGAAACTAAAATAACGAAAGGAGATGAAGAAAGATGGTATTCTCCGATAGTACTTCAGATCGCGCAGGAAGCTAAACTATCAAAGGAAGAATTGGATCACATTTCCGGTACCGGTTATCTGGGAAGGCTAAGCAAAAAAGATATTAAGGACTATGTTGATCAGAAGAAGAAAGGAGTAACTTCTCCAGCTTCGAAGACCGAGCCTAAGGCTACGGTTGAGAAACCTACAGCTGAGGTCAAAGCATCCGCTGCTGCCCCTGAAATACCAAAGGCTGCTTCAACTGAATCAGTAGCACGTACTCCTTTTGCTACTGCGGAAGGTGATGAAATAAAAGAAATGGACTTCATCCGTCGTATCATCGCTGACCGAATGACAGAATCTAAAAAAATATCTCCACATGTTACCACTGTAGTAGAGGTTGATGTAACTAATCTGGTGAACTGGCGTTCACGGACAAAAGATGCTTTTTTACACCACGAAGGTGTTAGTCTCACTTACATGCCTGCTATTGTAGAGGCTACAGCTAAAGCATTAATTGATTTCCCTCAGGTAAATGCTTCGGTTGACGGTTATCGGATGATATTAAAGAAACATATAAACGTAGGTCTTGCGGTATCACTCAACGATGGAAATCTAATTGTTCCAGTGATACACAATGCGGATAAATTAAGTCTTAGCGGACTTGCGATAGCTATCGACTCTTTGGCAACTAAAGCCCGTAGTAATAAACTAAGTGCCGATGATATTCAGGGAGGGACCTTCACTATCACCAACTTTGGTTCCTTTAAGAATATATTTGGTACTCCAATCATCAATCAGCCCGAGGTTGCTATTTTAGGAGTTGGCTATATTGAGAAAAAACCGGCTGTAATCTCTACTCCGCAGGGAGATGCAATTGCAATTCGTCATAAGATGTATCTTTCATTGTCTTATGATCATCGCATTGTGGACGGTTCACTTGGCGGAAACTTCTTACGGCGTATAGCCGATTATTTGGAAAATTGGAAAGATTGATTTATGAATTAAGTAATTTTTCATTTTAAAGAAAAAGACCATGAAAAAGTTCGATATAAAGACAACCGATAAGGAGACTCTCAAAAAATGGTTCCATTTAATGACGCTTGGGCGGGCAATTGATGAAAAAGCACCAGCTTATTTATTGCAATCATTGGGTTGGTCGTATCATGCACCTTATGCGGGGCATGATGGCATACAACTCGCCATGGGGCAAGTTTTTACAAGAGGCGAAGATTTTCTCTTCCCTTATTACCGGGATATGCTCACTGTTCTTTCCGCTGGCATTACTCCGGAAGAGATAATTTTGAATGGATTGTCCAAAGCCACTGATGTGGCAAGCGGCGGACGGCACATGTCCAATCACTTTTCAAAAACAGAGTGGCATATTGAGAATGTATCATCGGCAACAGGTACGCATGATCTCCATGCTGTAGGTGTGGCTCGTGCAATGGTTTATTATGGTCACAAGGGAGTGGCGATCACGTCCCATGGTGAAGCGGCAACATCCGAAGGGTTTGTTTATGAGGCAATAAACGGAGCAAGTACCGAACAGTTACCTGTTATTTTTGTAATACAAGATAACGGTTATGGTATATCTGTACCCAAGAATGAACAAACAGCTAACCGGAAAGTCGCTACTAACTTTTTAGGATTTAAGAATCTGAAAATAATCTATTGCAACGGAAAAGATGTTTTTGATTCTATGAATGCCATGACTGAAGCTCGGGAATATGCGATAAGCACCCATAATCCGGTGATTGTTCAGGCAAACTGTGTACGCATTGGTTCACATTCCAATTCTGATAAGCAAATTTTATATCGGGATGAAAACGAATTATCTTACGTAAAAGCAGCTGATCCGTTGCATAAATTCCGGCGAATGCTGTTGCGTTACGAACGTTTTACTGAGGAAGAGCTTAAACAAATAGAGGTAGATGCTAAAAAAGAATTAAGTGTTGCCAATCGAAAAGCGATAGCAGCACCGGATCCTGATCCGAAAACGATCTTTGATTTTGTATTACCAGAGCCTTATCATCCGGAAAAGTATGTCGACGGAACGCATACTCAAGAAGGAGAAAAGACGAATTTAGTGACCGCTATCAATGAAACATTGAAAGCCGAGTTCCGGCACAATCCCGATACTTTTCTTTGGGGACAAGATGTAGCCAATAAGGAAAAGGGAGGTGTGTTCAATGTATCGAAAGGCATGCAGCAAGAGTTTGGTGAACCTCGGGTGTTTAATGCTCCTATTGCGGAAGATTATATTATAGGTACGGCCAATGGTATGAGCCGCTTTGATCCTAAAATACACGTTGTAATAGAAGGAGCAGAGTTTGCCGATTATTTTTGGCCGGGAATAGAACAGTTCGTGGAATGTACGCACGAGTATTGGCGAAGTAATGGTAAGTTCGCACCAAATATCACCGTACGTCTTGCTTCGGGAGGTTATATAGGAGGAGGATTGTATCATTCTCAAAACTTAGAAGGAGCTTTGACTACACTTCCCGGTGTGCGCATTGTTTATCCTTCCTTTGCAGATGATGCCGCAGGATTATTACGGACCAGTCTGCGATCAAAAGGATTTACTTTATTTTTGGAACCGAAATCATTATATAATGCAGTTGAGGCAGCATGCGTAGTGCCCGATGACTTTGAAGTACCTTTCGGAAAAGCGCGGATCCGCCGTGAAGGAAGCGATCTCAGTATCATCACTTATGGAAATACCACCCATTTCTGCCTGACTGTAGCCGAACGTCTTGCAAAAGAACACGACTGGAGCGTTGAAGTGATTGACCTTCGTTCATTGATCCCGCTCGATAAAGAAACGATTTTCGGTTCTGTAAAGAAAACCAGTAAAGTGTTGATTGTCCATGAAGACAAAGTCTTTTCAGGTTTTGGCGCAGAAATAGCCGCAATGATCGGAACCGAAATGTTTCGTTATCTTGATGCTCCTATTCGTAGAGTTGGTTCCACGTTTACACCTGTGGGATTTCATCCTAAGCTCGAGAAAGCAATTCTTCCCAATGAAGAACTAATTTATAAGGCTGCAAAAGAACTCTTGGAATATTGAAAGAGATAGCAGATATGAACTCAAAGGAATAAAAATTAAATAATTAAGAAATAGAAGTTATGAAAAAGATTGGATTGTTTTACGGGGAAGGCACAGCTAAAACAGCTACTGTGGCAGGAAAAATCCAAGAAGCATTTGGCGATATTAAAATAGATATTGTTCCGGTAGAAAGTGCTTGGCAAAAAGATTTTCAAACTTATGATAATATAATAGTTGGTACTTCTACCTGGTTTGATGGAGAATTACCAACCTATTGGGATGAGATAATACCTGAGCTTACGTCCTTGAAGTTGAAAGACAAAAGGGTTGCTGTTTTCGGGTTGGGAGATCAGCAGAATTATCCTGATAATTTTGTTGATGGAATTGGTCTTTTGGCTGAGGCTTTTGAGTCTGCAGGAGCTACACTTGTAGGATTAACTTCTTCGGAAGACTACAACTTTAACCAATCGCGAGCTCTGAAAGATAAAAGTTTATTGGGATTGGCTATAGATGTTGAGAATCAATCAGATAAAACTAACAAACGAATACAGGACTGGGTGGAACAACTCAAAAAAGAATTCATGTAAAGAATAAGAGCTATCTTAATTCCTTATATTTTGAATACTAATATTCAATAATTGCCTCTTTCTGTTCTTTCTATAAAGAGGCAATTAATTGTTTGAGTTTTGTTTCAGCAATTTTTAAATTATATTCAAAGTTAATAAGACGGGTAGAAGATTGCACATAGCTTTCTTGGGCCTGATGTACTTCTAGTGAGGTGGTTTGGCCTAGTCGTAAGCGTTGTAAACAGATGTCCAGGTTTTCCTTGGCTAGTTGATTGTTGTCTTTTTCAATCTGGAGTAAACGTTGTTGATTCTCAAAATCCGTGAGTGTATTTTGTAAGATCGTATTTACTTGCAATTTTGTATTTTCTAAATCATACTCTGAAGATTGCAGTTCTTTTTTAGCGACTGATATTTTGCGTTTAGTTTCTCCGCCATTGTAAAGAGGAATAGAAAGAGTCGCTCCCACTTGTGGACCGTAAGAACGATTCTTTAAAGTAGATCCTTCAGAGTTCACCGTTTGTGATAAATAGTATCCTCCTTTGAAACTGAGAATAGGGGAGTAACCTTTTTGATTTTCTTTTAATGCCAATCGAGCGATATCAATTTGTTTTTGAAAAGACAAAATACTGGTATTCGATGAATTCAATTTTTGAAGTAATTCATTTCTATCCGGGGAATATAAGAGTGGAATAGAATCAGAGACCTCAAAAGTTATAGTCGGGTCTTGTCCCAGTATACTATTTAATATTTTTTGTGCTTCACTAATAGTATATTGTTGATTGATAGCATTCTCCATCTCCACATTTAAATCTATTTTTGCTTGGAGTAAATCTGTTTTTATCAGCGAGCCTGCGTTAAACCCCGTTTGTGCAATGGTTACACGTTCCTTGTTGTAGTTAATGGCTTCATTTATAGAATTTAATTGTTGTTTTTGTCTCACCACATCGTAATAAGCGGCAATTACATTATACATAGTTTCCAATACTTTAGTTTGAAACTGAAGTTCACCAAGAGCTTGAATTTGGCTCAGCTTGTTTTTAGTGACAAACATTTTTCCTCCATCAAACAAAGTCCAGGAAAGTTCTGCGTTAGCAGTTAAATATGTACTCGATTGGGTTGGATATTTATTAGTCTCATTTGAACTTTTTTGATAAATATTATTGTAGGCATAATCTCCGGAACCGTTCACATTTATTGTAGGTAACATTCCTGCGTTACCAGATGTGTTGTTCAATTGAGCTATATCGGCGTCATTGCGGGCAACTAATATATCGAAATTGTTTTTTAGTGCAATGTTCACCGCCTTGTCCAGTGTCAGTACGTTCTGCGCCTGAATAGTAGTATATAGCATTAATAAAAGAAATAGATGTATTTTTCTCATAACTTATTTTTTATTTTTACTTGATATGGCTATATAGGTTACTGGAATTACAAATAATGTGAGCATCAGCGAGAAAAGCAAACCTCCTACAACCACAATTCCTAAGGGGACGCGACTTTGAGCTCCCGATCCCAGAGCCAATGCAATAGGCAGGGCTCCGAAAAGAGTAGCCAATGAAGTCATGACTATAGGGCGGAATCTGGCGGAAGCAGATTCGAACGCAGCGACTCTTCTATTCATACCCAGTTTACGCTTTTGATTGGCAAACTCTACAATAAGAATACCATTTTTTGTTACAATTCCAATCAGTAGAATCATCCCGATTTCGGAGAAAATGTTCAGCGTCTGCCCGCAAATCCATAATGAAAGCATGGCACCTGCAATAGCCATTGGCACGGTAAGCATAATGATGAATGGGTCACGGAAGCTTTCAAACTGGGCGGCTAGAATTAAATAAATCATCAATAAGGCTAATATCAAAGCAAAGGATATGTTAGAACTACTCTCTGCGAAATCTCTTGATGAACCCGATAGAGCTGTGGTAAATGAAGGATCCAATAATTTATCTGCTATTTTTTGCATTTCTGCAATACCTTCTCCCAGTGTTTTTCCCTTAGCAAGATTAGCCGAGACGGTAGCCGATTTATAGCGATTATAATGATATAATATTGGTGGATTACTATTTTCTTCTATTTTTACCAGATTGTCTAGTTGTATCATTTCACCGGAGCCGGCTCTTACATACAAGGAGGCAATGTTCGCAGGCGCATTTCGATCTTCCCTGGCTACTTGGCCAATAACATAATATTGTTTGTTATTTTGTAAGAAATATCCATAACGACTTCCACTGTAAGCCAGATCTAATGCATTTGATACATCTTTTTCATTTACTCCCAGACTATTTGCTTTCAATCTGTCCACAGTAATGTTCAGTTCCGGTTTGTTGAATTTCAAATCCACATCTACATTACTGAACACCGGACTGTTTTGTGCTTCATCCAGAAACTTAGGTAACACTTTGTGTAACTTATCGAAATCAAGATTTTGTAGTACAAATTGAACGGGTAGTCCTCTGGAGTTTGATGTGGAAATAGTCGGTTCCTGACTTGGAATAACCCTTGCATCCGGTACGTTAGCATAGATTTTCGATAACTTATCATAAACATTTTGTTGAGTGGCTTTTCTGTCTGACGGATCAGAAAGGAAAGACATGACAGATCCCGTGTTGGCACTTGCGTTACTTCCTCCTGCGTATCGGGCAAGCACATATTTTGCTGAAGGAACTGAATCCATGCTAATTTTGGCTATTTTGTCTATTAAATGCTGGGTAGTAGTATATTCAGCCCCTTCCGGAGCAGTGATGGAAGTTCTGATGTAACTATGATCTTCTAATGGAGCCAACTCTGATTTTAAAGATCTGGATAAAGAGAATATAACGATCAAACAAAATCCCAGAATAGAGAAGGCAATCCATTTGTTTTGGATAAAGAAGCTTAACACTCGTCTATATCCTTTTTCCATACCAATAAAGAAGGGCTCACTTGCTTCGTAAAATTTGGAATGATGAGAAACCGAGCCTCCTAACAAAACATTCAGTACTGGAGTCAGCGTCAGAGAAACGAAAGCCGAAATTAATACCGCACTTGCAACTACGACTCCAAACTCCCGGAAAAGCCGGCCGGTAAATCCTTCCAAAAATATCACAGGAATAAAGACGATGGCAAGAGTCAGCGAGGTGGAGATTACGGCGAAAAAGATTTCCCGTGTTCCGTCAAAAGCCGCCTGCCACTTGTCCATGCCTTGCTCTATCCGTTTAAATATATTTTCGGTTACCACAATACCATCATCCACCACCAGTCCTGTGGCCAGAACAATTCCAAGGAGGGTGAGAACATTGATGGAAAAGCCGAAAATGTACATAATGAAAAAAGTCCCGATCAGCGAAACGGGAATGTCCAGCAGTGGACGTAAAGCAATGATCCAGTTCCTGAAAAACAAAAAGATAATAAGAACTACCAGGATGATAGCAATAATCAGAGTTTCCACCACATCTTTTACCGATTGCCGTACAAAGATTGACTTATCACGAGCGATGCTTAAATCCACTCCTTTGGGTAAGTTCTTTTTTATTTGATCTAATCGTTTATTGAATTCGTCTGCAATCTGGATATCATTTGCTCCGGGAAGAGGAATTAAATTCAACATTACACCTGTGATTCCATTTATAGTTGAACCGGATTCTTCGTTTTGAGGTCCCAATGTGGCTTCTCCTATGTCTTGCAAACGGACTACTTGATTGTCTGTTTGTTTCACAATGAGATTGTTAAAATCTTCTTCAGTGGTTAATCGCCCTTGAGTTTTTACAATAAGCTCGGTTGCATTACCTCGTATTTTTCCTCCCGGCATTTCCACATTTTCTTTGGCAAGTGCGTCGTTAATATCCGATGCGGTAAGATTGTAAGCTGCCATTTTATCGGGATTCAGCCATAATCGCATGGATGGTCTCTGTTGTCCGTAGATAGACACGGAACTGACACCCGGAATAGTCTGTAGTTTCTCTTGCAATACATTTTCCGCATAGTCACTCAATTCTATAGCATTCATTGAGCTACTTTGAGCGGTTAGCATGATAATAGGATCGCTATTGGCATCTGCTTTGGTAACAGTTGGCTGCGCATCAATATCTTGAGGCAAGCTTTTGCTCGCCTGTGATACTTTGTCACGCACATCGTTTGCTGCTTTTTCCAAGTCAGCTCCCAGATTAAATTCTACCGTTATATTGCTGGTACCTATCGCTGATTGGGAAGAGATGGATTTTACTCCTTCAATACCGTTAATAGCTTTCTCCAGAGGTTCTGTTATCTGAGATTCAATAATTTCGGAATTAGCACCTGTGTAAGTTGTTTGTACGGTAATCACAGGAGGATCGATGGCTGGATAAAGCCGTATTCCGAGAAAATTGAAACCAACCACACCCATAAGTATGATAATTAGGCTTAGCACAATAGAACCGATGGGTCGTTTTAGAGCAATATCAGAAATTATCATGATTATTTAGTTATGTTTGTGTATGACAATTTTGATTTTTCTTTTAAGAAGAGTATTCCCGACGTGATGACTGTATCACCAGGTTCAAGACCTTCGGTTACTTCTATTTTCGAAGATTTACGAATACCGGTTTTTATTGTCACAAAATGTGCTTTTCCTTTTCTAGCCACAATCACGCTCTTATCTCCTTCTTGTGGAATAATTGCTTGTGTAGGAATCATTAAAGCATGTGGATTTTCACCTAGCCTCAATTGCACATTGGCAAATGCTCCTGGAATCAATTCTTTAGAAGACATGGTAATCACGGCTCTCACCTTTAGATTACGGGTCGTATTGTCAATTCCTCGTTCAGTAGCTATTACCTTTGCATCATATAATTTTTCTTCGTTGTACATCGTAAATTTCACATTCATTCCGGGAGTGATTTCCGAACCGTATTTCTCGGGTACATAAAAATCAAGTTTCAATTTACTACTTGTTCTTATGGTAGCTAATAGGGTGGAAGAACTTACAACAGCACCGATGCTAATGTTTCTTAGGCCGATTGTGCCATCAAAAGGAGCTCTTACTTCCATTTTGCGGATCAAGGCTTTTTCTTCTGCGATATTCGCTTTTATAGTATTCACTTGTAAGAGGGTTTGCTCGTAATCATTTTGGCTGATACCATTCACTTTTATCAGTTCGGTCTGTCTTTTATAAATACGTTTTTGAATAGCCAGTTGTGATTGTAGCTTTTCCATTGTAGCTTGCAAATCATCATCGTAAAGTTTAACTAGTAACGTTCCCTTTTTTACAAATTTTCCTTCTGGCAGATTAACTTTTACTACCCGCCCAGCCACTTCATTTTTTAAATCCACTTCATCATAAGCAAGTAATGAGCCTGTGACTGTGATTTCAGAAATAAGTAAAGATGGGTTTACCACAAATGCGTCCACTTTCTTTTCTACCTTTTCCTTTGCATCCTGTTTTTTATCTTTTGAACTTGTCAATCCCACATAGAGGAAGAAAGCTGCTAATAGCAAAAGTATTGCAGCAATCAATATGTTTGTTTTGTGTTTCATTTTAATGAATTAATTTTATTAGATAATAGATTGGATTCAATTAGTCTAAGTATAGAGTATAACTCGTTAATTTGTTCTTGGGATAATCCCGTTAAAGCAATTTTTGATGTTTTTTGAATGGCATTTTTTATATCCGGTATAACTTTACGAGCCTTATCGGTAATATTCAGTTCATATTTCCGTCTGTCGTTAAGGTTTTGCATTCTATCCACATAGCCATTTAGCGAAAGATAATCGATTATTCGCACCACCTGTACTTTGTCACAGAATAATTCATTGGCAAGTTCTTGCTGGGTTATCTTCCCTTTGCCGGCTTCGATGAGTAAAAGAGGGTAGAAAGATCGTTCAATGTCTAGATGAGAAAGATTCTGTTGAATATTTCCCAAGGACATCTTACTTATTTTTCCCATGATTCGTCCTACCGGTTCCTTTATTAGATTCTCTTTAGTTATATCCATCTTTTTTTTATTACTGAGCGGCAAAGATAGTTACAATTGTAAATGGTTATCACTATTAACTAATATTTTTTGATAGATTAACGATTTACCTCTTTCATTCCTCACTAATTTCAATTAATTGATCAGGACAGATGTATTAAAATTCGTTTTGTCGTTTGGTGATACTTTTACTTTTTTATTTGGTACATTTGAAAAGTTTAATTACCGATAAAAACATCTCTTTCGTCGATTTTATTTTATTTATAATTTTTATTTGTTTTTATTTGTATCTAATATAAGTAATGTATTAATTATAAATTTTATGAAAAAGCTTATAAATGTTATTCTTTTTGTTTCAATTTTATTTTTTTGCGTGTGTTGTAAAGAGGACAAGGAAGAGGATACTAACGAAAACGGAGTAAAACTCGAAATATATTATTCCTATAAAGATTCAGATAAACAGCTTATCTCTCAAAATGATACAATAACAGTTAATCTTGGAGATACTTTATCCTTATTTGTCGAAGTGACAGGTGAATATTTTGGATTATGGGGAGATAAGAGCCTTGAAATCCAAGAAACAGGAAATCGTGAATATTCATGCGTCACTAAAAAAACAGGTATAGCTACCATAGGTTCGTTAGCGTATGGTGATACAGAAATATCAGACGAGTTGTTATTTAATTTTTTCGTTAAGGTTCCTTCTATAACGTATAGCTACATCGTATTTGGAGACCCTACTTTTGTCATTGATATAGGAAATGAAAATTTGAAAAACGTAATTCAAACTGAACTGGAAGATTCTTGTATTCTTGCTTTTTTTAGTTATTACAAACTGGAATGTAATACCATCAACGGCGGAAGTTTGCTCTATAGAACAGCTTCAGCAGATACTATTATGGGAACATTTTCTTCTTCAAATATTTATAATATGACTGACATCACGATGAATTTTAACGGTTCTACCTATAATTTCACTTCGGAAGAAGATAAAGAATCAAAACTTATAAATGGCTATTTGTTGAAACTAGATCTGACGGAGAAGTTCCGCGCGAAATATCCTGCCGAAACCATCAACGAAGTATCTATTACTGCATTGACAAAAAGAAGCAAGTAATAATGCAATCTAAAAAAAACAGGCACTGCTTTCATGTTTAGCTCTCTCTCTTTCCATGTAGTAATAAATTTACAGCATCTTGTGGAGAGCCAGCTTTGACCACTGTTCCTGAATTTACAAAATAGATCTCATCTGCATTCTCTATAGTGTTAAGGCGGTGGGCTATAATCACTTTTGTGGTATAATCGGGCAGCTTTTGTAGAATATTTTCCAGCAATTGCTCACTGACAGTATCTATATTTGCCGTTGCTTCATCTAATATCAGTAGTTTGGGTTTTCTTAATACAGCACGCATAAAAGCGATGAGTTGTTGTTGTCCCAGACTAATGTCTTCACTATTCATATTGATGATTGTGGCCGCGCCATGCTCAAACTTATCAAGCAATTCCTGCAACCCTGCTTCAGTGATTTTTTTCTTTCTTTCTTCTTCTGACAGATTTGTATATGCATCGTTACCATAGATTATATTATCCAGAACGGTGCCCGAAAACAGGAATGGATCTTGAAGAATAAAGCCGATGTTGCCGGTACGTTCCCCGGGTTGGTAACAACGAATATCTTTTCCTTCGAAAAACACGGTTCCCTTGGTTGGATCATAAAGCCGGGCAATTAATGAAGCTGTAGTTGTTTTTCCTCCACCGGTAGGTCCTACAAACGCGTATGTTTTTCCGGTTTCCAGATTAAAATTTATATGTTTCAATACTTCTTTTCCATTGGGATACTTAAAGCTCACATCTTTGAATGATAGAAGATAAGCGGGATCTTCCGTTTTTTTACATTCCATAACAGGCAAGTTGCTTTGCATCGAGAGTATGTAAGATATACGATCCCAAGCAGCTAAAGCAACTTGGAAACTAGTCCATAATGTAGCTATACGTCTTAGCGGATCGTAAAAATAACTAATATAGGTAAGGAAACTAATTAAAAAACCAACCGTGAAGCTCCCTTGCATAATAAGGTAGATACCAAAAGCAAGTATAATAAACTGACCCACGTTTGAGCAAAATCCGTAAATAGGAAGAAATACATTGTTGGCAATTTCCGCTTTAATCGACGCACGATAATTATGATTATTACTGTCATCAAACTTTTTCTTAAAATAGTCACGCCTATTAAATGCAATGATCACTTTAAAATTACTTAAATTCTCTTGTATTTCGGCGCTTAAATCTCCCATTGCCCTCATACTGGCGGCGTTTTTCTGTTTCACCCACGATGAAGTTATTTTGGTAAATCCCCAGAGTAAAATAGCGGGAGCCAACGCGGTAGCTCCAAGAGTAAAATTGATGCACAGCAGCGCCACTGCGGCACCTGCCATGAAAAACGCACTATCCATAAACTGAATGAGAGACTGCGAAAAAAATTGATTTAACTTTTCTGTATCGTTGTTTATCCTTGAAATCAAATCACCGGATTTATTTTGATAGAAGAAATCAACCGGTAATTCTTGTAGCTTCCCAAAAAGCCTGTTGCGGATTTTAAATAACATTCTTTGCCCCACACCACCCATCACTTTAGTCTGGATCACTCCCGTGGCCAGTACACTCAGATAAATGAGGAGCAATATACAAGAGATGACTAACACACCATTGTATTGTTTTGTCTGCATGTATTGATTCACGGCGTGTCCTATTAAGAAGGGCGCAAGCATATTTAGCACTGCATTGATCAGAATGTTGATTGTAGATATGACCAAGCTCTTTTTTTCATCTTTCAATAATGCCCAAAATCCCTTATAATTGAATTTGGTTATACTTTTCTGCTCATCTGTATTTGTTAATTTATAGTTCATAGTTGCTGGTGCTTTTCTGAGAATTGTATATCTGAATATATTCAGGACAGTTGGTTATTAATTCCTGATGAGTCCCTTTCGCAATCATTTCACCTTCCATGATGAGTATGATTTGGTCGAAGTTCTTGATGGATGAAATTTTTTGAGTGACGGAAATCAGTGTGATTCCGGGATAATCTCTTTCGATATTTTTCAATATCTTTTTTTCGGTTTTATTATCCACTCTGGCTGTAAAATCATCCAATAGCAGCACCTTTGGATTGAGTGCCAAAGCCCGTGCCAACATAATTCGTTGTTTTTGTCCTCCGGAGAGACTTGTTCCTCGTTCACTGGTTGTAGTCTCTAATTTATTGGGGAGGGTATTCACAAAATCTCTTAGTTCAGCTGCGTCAATAGCCTTTTCCAGAGATTCATTCGTGACCAAATTGCTGAAAGCGATGTTCTCGCGTATGCTCATGTTAAAGATTATACTATCCTGAAATACAAAACCCACTTGACTGTGAAACGAATCTCCATCATATTCGTTAACAGCTTGTCCATCAAATCTGATAGAACCTGAATTGGGATGAATTAATCCTGTCAGTGCATATAGCAGCTGACTTTTGCCGGCAGCCGTAGGACCGATAATAGCAGTGTGCGTGCCGGCTTTTACCAAAAAGGAGATATCTTTCAGAGCCGGTTTTCCATTGTATGTCACCGTTACCTCTTTTACTTCAATGTTCCCGTTTATGGTATTGATTATTTTACCTTCTTTTATTGTCTCCGGAGTCTCCAACACATCGTTTACTCTTTTATAAGATACAGAAGCCCGGGAAATAATGTTACTCATAAATCCAATGACCATGATAGGGAAGAAGAGAATGGACAGATAACTGTTGAACGCGGCAAAATTGCCCAATGACATGTTATCGATAATCACAAAATGACCTCCTAATGCCACTGTTATCAGTATGGCAAAATCGGCAATAAAGGAAATAATAGGAATCAGGGTGGCAAATAGCGTGATGATGGATAGTCCGATGTTTCTGGCGTTGCCATTGATCTCAATAAATTTGCCGTATTCTTTTTGTTGGGCATTCATGATCCGAATCAGCATAGAACCCAGAATACTTTCATTGATCACCTCATTGAGTTTATCAATTGCCTCCCTACTTTTTTTGAACATCGGTTTAGCACGGCGCATAGTGAAATAGAACGATCCCGATATAGCGGGTATGATGACTAAAATAGCGAGAGTCAATTGCCAGTTGATAGAGAATAATAAAGTGATAACGCCAATGATGACAAACACTGATGAAGTGATGGACACCACGGCCTGAGCCACAAACTGTTTGATGGAGTCAATATCCGAGGTTAGGTTAGTGAGCAATTGAGATGGATTAGCTTGCTGTATGTACGCGTAACTTTGCCGGAGTATTTTGTCTGATAGTTTTTTGCGTGTATCCAGAGCCACACGTTCCGAAGTGTAAGTTTGCACTAAATTTTGCAAGAAAGTAAAAAGGCTGATGAGCAAAGACGCCCCGAGAAATTCTATCGCGATCAACTTAAAATTAATATCTCCTTTGGGCAGACTATCAATGGTTTGAGATATAATTTTAGGAAGAACTAAATTAATGGCATTACTTAAGAGGGCGAACAGTAACATCCAACTGTTCATCTTTGCATAAGGCCTAAGTAGTGCTTGCAGGCTCGGCTTTTTCTTTTCTTCTTCTTTCATCTTATGAATTTTGTACAAAAGTAGACTATTTTGCTCGATATTTATCAACTATAAACGGATAAAAAAGTTCATTCAATTAAAACTTTTATTCATTCGATACATTATACGTTTTTCTAAAAACTAGTCACGCAGTCACGCACTCCGCTGTAATAAACTTATATGCAGAGGGTAAGGCCCCGCGTGACTTTACCTGCAAAGTCACGCGCTTATCACGCAGTCACGCGTTTTTGTATCGCACATTAAAAAGCGCTGTTTTTAGTATATTAAAGTCATTTTAGGTCAAAAATAAAGATGATTTTACTTGACTAAAAGTGTGGAATTTTGTATATTTGTAACTATAAAAATCGTCTGTCCACCCGGGTGTACAACGCCCGTATACCCCCATGGAAACCAGGGGTAGATCCGGGTGTAAAGGGCTTGTACACCCGGGTGGACAGTTGCATAATTAAGTAATAAATAAATTAAAACAATAGAGTTATGTCGTTATATGTGGTTCGTCAGAAAGTAGACAAAAGTGGAAAAGAAGAAAAAGTGAGCTATCACGGGGTGCCGGTCACTTCCGGACAAGTAGGAGTGGATGAGTTGGCACAGGATATATGTGAGCGCTGTTCCCTCACCGAAGCTGATGTTTATGCTGCCGTTATTGCTTTGGGGGATGTGATGCAGGCGTATCTGATGAAAGGCAATACGGTTTATCTGAAAGATATTGGTCTGTTTTCCGTCTCTGCCGGTAGTGAGGGATACGAAACACCTGACGAATGCACTCCGTCTAAAGTAAAAGCACAACGAGTCTGCTTCAAGGCGGACAAAAAGATGCGTGGCATATTGCCCAAAATAAAATACCAACGTTCTAACCGCGCGGCAACGAAAAAGTAATCAATCACCTAAAAATAAAATGAAAATAACACAATGCCGTAATGACGGTAAGATACAAACGCAACGCACAATAGAACTAGAAGCAGCAGTGGACGCTATAAGAATAGAAATTAAAAGTCGGCCGATATCCACATTGCGCGAACATTTACAATACGCCTGTCCGGGAGAAAGATGCCCACAGGTGCAAAAGGTTCCGAAGTTGATCTTCGGCGGTGCTTTTCGCCGGAATGGCGACCAGCAGGTAATGACAGAATACAATGGCTGGCTCACTATTGAAGTGAATAACCTTACCGGATGCAAAGAGGCTGCCCGGATACGGGAAAGGGCATCCGGAATGCCGCAGACTCTGCTGGCCTTTATCGGATCGAGCGATAAGAGTGTGAAGATAGTGGTTCCTTTTACCTTGATGGACGGAACTTTGCCTCAGACACGCGAGTTGGCCGAGACGTTTCATGCGCAAGCTTATCGGGAAGCGGTGAAGTGGTTCCAACCACAACTCAAACGGGAAATAGAACTGAAGGAGCCAACACTGGATTATGGTTGCCGCATGAGTTTCGACCCTGGGATATATTACAATCCCGGAGTGGTAGCCATCCGCATGGAACAGCCGGTACGGATGCCGGCCGAGCCAACTTATGAGGAAGAACGGCAGGCGGTGAGCGATCCGTTGCAACGCTTGTTGCCGGGTTACGAAAGAAGCCATGTGATCTCCACCCTGTTCAATACCTCCATGTGGGATGCAATCAATGCTGTAGATGGGGTGAATTGGGAAAGTGGCGAGTTGCTTCCGTTTCTTATTAAGCTGGCGGATAACTGCCATCACTCCGGCATTCCTGAAGAGGATGCTGTGAGATGGACATTACTGTACAATGACCTTGGCAAATACGAACTGGAGATACGGACAAGCTTTCGGAATACCTATACGGCGGCTAAGAAATTCGGCGGAAAGCCCTGCATCTCTTCTTCCATGACATTGGTGGCACAGATGGAAGAGTTTATGCAGCGCCGCTATCAACTTCGGCGGAACACAGTGAAAGGTTTGGTGGAATATAGGGAACTGAAATCGTTTTATTTCGATTTTCGTCCGTTGAGCAAGCAGGCGGTAAACAGTATCTGTCTGAATGCATTGGCCGAGGGACTTCCCTCGTGGGATGTGGATGTCAAACGATATCTGGAATCAGACCGCGTACCTTCTTATGATCCCATTGAGGATTTTCTTTTTAATCTGGGAAAGTGGGATGGGAGGGACCGCATCCGCCAACTGGCCGACCGAGTGCCGTGCGGTAACTCCCGATGGAGAGATTTATTCTATATCTGGTTTCTCTCGATGGTGGCTCACTGGCAGCAGCTCGATCGTCAGCATGCCAATAGCACCTTGCCCCTTTTGGTGGGAGACCAAGGATGTGGAAAGTCCACTTTCTGCCTGAACCTTCTTCCGCCCGAGTTGCGTGAATACTACACAGATAGCATCGACTTCAGCAATCACCGCGACGTGCAATTGGCACTCAACCGCTTTGCGCTGATCAACATGGATGAGTTCGACTCCATCAGTCCCTCCTATCAGGGATTTATCAAACATATCCTGCAAAAGGCAGT
>JAATGU010000061.1 GCA_015654535.1 Bacteroidales bacterium | reverse complement strand
CTTAAAGGCTTTGTTTCTCTTTCAAAGCGGGTGCAAAAGTAAACGATTTATTGATAACAACCTAATATATATGACGCTTTTTTTATAAATAATGGAAATAATAATGTAACACACTGATTCACAAGACGGAATTTGGAATGGATATTTCAGGGAGGTTAAATAAATTAAGGGGGCACTCATTATTCATATACGTGCGCGCGAAGAAATGGTTTCTTTTATCGAAGGGCAGGGGAAAGATTATAGTTGGATTCTTTTTTATTCTTGTATAAACGTCTGGTCTCTCTGCTATTTTTTATTTTTATTCTTGTATAAACTCTGTTTATTCTTGTATAAACGGGGAAACGGGAGGGGGTTTACTGGTCCGGCGGTTTTTTTAGGAAGGGACAAAGAAAGTGAAAACGATGAAAAAGTCACGCAGTCACGCGGTTGGATACTAATCGATTAGTAAACAGGAAGATAGGGTGCGTGACTTTCCGCGGGACTGCGGGACTACCGCGTGACTTCACCGGGTAAGTCACGCGGGGTTTACAGCTGATTTTTAACTGATTGCAACGAAACGCGGGACTGCGGGACTGATTTTACTAATAATAAACTGAGAACGGAACTTTTTTATACACTGGGGGCCGAGGAAGGAAATCTCACTATATTTCCAAGAATCTATTTTTTGCAGGAGTTTAAACGAAGGGATCTTTTATAATATGTCCAGACTCTTTGAGTCAAGAGTACAGACTTATTTCTATTAATATATGGACTTATTTTTTCCAGAAAAGGCAATTTTTTTGTCAGCTGATAATTTTGAGCTACTACTACCTAACTCAATAAAAAACAGGACTAATATTCAATTGTCTCACCAATTAAATTGAAAATCGTATTTTATTTCTCTATTTGACACAAAATTTGTATTTAATGGAACGTTTGTTCTATCCGATGATGAAGCAATAAGGTATTTTTGTCACAAACAAAAAAAATAATACAGTATGATAAAAATAACTTTTCACTTCACTTACTCTAAAACAGTAAGTCTGTCCGCTTCTGCTCAATGAGAACCTTCCGGAAACAAAATTAAAACAATCTGGGCTAATAAAATAGATATAAATAATGCATTACCGGAGCATCCTCTCCCTATTATAGAATGGAAAGATGGATGGCCTTCGGCAAGAATGGATTCTCCCTCTCTTGAAGCTGATGCTCCTTTGTTTATAAATAGTGTATCTCATCCGACTAATGATTCTTTTATATCTCTATTAAAACAATCGCATTAAAATAACTGAATAATAAATGTAACATGAAAAAATTAGGATTGATTATTGGAATTATCTTCTTTATTAGCTGCTCGGTTAATAAAAAAGGGACCGAACTTGTTTCTGCTTCCGGGTTGAAACAAAGTAATTTTCAGACAACAGTTGATGGGAAGAAAGTTTCTCTGTTTGTTCTTAAAAATAAGAATAAAATGGAAGTGTGCTTAACTAATTTTGGTGGGCGTATTGTTTCTGTAATGGTCCCTGATAAAAATGGAAAAATGAAAGATGTCGTATTAGGATTTGATTCGATACAAAATTATATTAAGTATCCTACAGACTTCGGAGCAAGTATTGGCCGCTATGCCAACCGCATAAATAAAGGTAAGGTTACAATTGAAGGAGTGAACTATCAATTACCACAAAATAACTACGGGCATTGTTTGCATGGAGGCTTTAAAGGTTTTCAATATCAGGTTTATGATGCTAAGCAAATTAATGATCAGAAAATAGAACTCAGCTATCTTTCAAAAGATCTTGAACAAGGATTTCCCGGGAATCTGAATTGTAAGGTTACATTTAGCTTAACAGATGATAATGCTATTGATATACAATACGAAGCGAGTACAGATAAAACAACAATTGTGAATATGACGAATCATTCTTATTTCAATCTGGATGGTGATCCTTCTTGCTCAAATGCCGATTATTTATTGACAATCAATGCAGACTCATATACGCCGGTTGACAGCACATTTATGACTACAGGTAAAATTTCTCCGGTAGTAGGAACAGATATGGATTTCCGTACGCCTACTACAATTGGAGCAAGAATAAACAATTACAACTTTGTACAACTTAAAAACGGTCATGGTTATGATCATAATTGGGTATTGAATACTAAAGGAGATATTACTAAAAAGTGCGCTTCACTAAAATCGCCTAAAACAGGAATTGTTCTAGATGTTTATACCAATGAACCAGGCATTCAGGTCTATACAGGTAATTTTCTCGACGGCACATTGAGAGGAAAAAAAGGAATCGTCTATAAACAACGTGCTTCGGTCTGTTTGGAAACACAAAAGTATCCTGATACACCGAATAAGCCGAAATGGCCTTCTGCCATTCTTAAACCAGGTGAGAAATATTTCAGCCATTGTATATTCAAATTCTCAGTAGATAAATAATATAAGTTTTATAACTATTTTAATTACTTATTGAGATAGATATGAGAATTAGAATTATTGGTGTCCGATAAACAAAAAAATAAAAAAGGGACGATACTAATTTTATCGGACAACCAATTATAATACAGTGAGATTACAGTTACTGATATAAATAATTATTTCATTCGTTTTTTGATGATTGGGTAAAGTAGCTTTGCATATCGCATAAAACCTAAATCTGTAAAATGAATGCCATCAACCGTAGCTTCACCATCATCACCTAACATCTTTTTCGAAGAAAGCAACCATATATTTTTTTCACCACGTTTTTTCAATGATTCAAAGAATACGTGCAAAGTTTTATTTTTATCTTTCACCTCTTTATCAATTACTTGATCAAATCTTGTATGGACAAATATCGGGTCCTCAACAAAAAGTATCGGAGAGTCTGGACGGCGTTTCCTTATAATAGAGTAAAAGTGATCTGCTTTTTCTTCTATCTCTTTTACGGTGGCATTGGGAACAAAGTCTAGTACATACAAAGATGCGTCGACATTTGCTATGACTTCTGCAACTTCATAGTCTAATTTTCCATTGCCGCTGAAACCAAGATTAATGAATTCCCGGTTGAACCAGCGGGATAAAATATTGGTGTGTGCCATACCCGGACGAGAAGCACATCCACCTTGCAAAATACTGGTGCCATAACAAACCACCGGCTTCTTTTGAATTGGCAGATTTACGGCAGGTTGTAAGATGTAGGACAAAGAATCCACACCTATAGCTAAGGAAATCACTCCATCATAAAGCGAAAGATACAACATGTATTCCCTTTCCTGAGGTTTCATGTGAGAAATAATAACGGCCGTGTTTTTTTTACCAGACGGACGACCACTGTTTACAAATATCCACTTCCCATTTTCCAAGCAATAAAGGTCGAGACCCTTGACAGCAGTAGCTGTCATATGATTTAAATTTCTGTCAAGCGCCACTTCCCATTTTGCAGCAATAGTAGTTGAGTTAGAACGAAAACGCACAGCTAATCCGGCACTATTCTGCCCTAATTCCCATAAAGGTTTACGTGAAATGCTTTTTAAAGAATCGGGCAAACGTGCATAACGTTCAGTTGTAGATTGAGTCGCTTTTCCCAACAAAGGAAAAATGGAAGCATCATGATAGACAATTTGCCCTCTTATTATTAAAGAAAAAAATAGTAGAATAACTGAAATAATCCAATTTCTCATATCAATAGATATTTAATGTTAATAATTAATAGCCTACAAAATCAATTTTTATAATAACGAGTTACAGTACTTCCAGTAAAAGCATCTGTTGGAAAAATCAAAGAAACAGCCATATTATTCAATTTTAAATGAACTGATTTCTGACAGTAAAGCGGATCGGCAGCAGAGATCTTATATCCACCTTTTTTCTTTTCAATATACAGTAACACCTTTTTATCAGAACTTACTACCATCCCATTTCCCATATCAATAGTACCCGGCGTATAAAAAACAATAGCATAAATTTGCTTAGCATCATTTCTTATCGCTTGTACATTCTTATTGTTTTTCACGACCTTGCATCTATTCCGAGTCATAAATGAATGAAAATCCATCAAAGACTTATCTGGTACCACTATATAGCAATAACTTTCATTCACCGGTTTTTTACCATGATTAATCCAAATATTAAATATATCTCCGGAAAGTTTTTTCTCATCACCATCTATATTAATGTTACGCCAAGAGCCAATCTGTGTTCTGGTACAAACAACGACATTACCACCAGATGGAAAAATATACCCTACATTATCGTGATAAACCCATGTTGGATTTTCCACTTCCACATCCTTCATATAAGTTTTCGCTACATTATTGGTACCAACAGTCATATTACCAGCAAAAAAGCATTGGTTAACAGAGGTTGCTACATATTCCGGAGAATTAAAAACAATATCCGTCCCCAAGCAAAACATGGCATCTTCCATGAAAAAATAAGCTTTTTTAGCTCGAAGTCCTTTATAGTTATGTTCATAGGCTATTATTCCACTCTTACCATTGCTTACTCCGCCTCCAAAATTATTTGTACCAAACAGATAACCTGTTAATTTTGCAGAGTCTTGATTCTGTATAGCCGTGGTACCTGGTATTTTAGTCCAGTCCCAAACAGGATATATATTTTTATATTCTTTGCCGGTAGTCATTATATTAGTAGCTCCAAGTGGCAGATTATATCCTCTAAAGTTTTCCATATTGATCATCTCTGTACCTACTGTACGTGCAGATACCACTTTGGCAGAAAGATAGTAGTTTTTACCATGATAAACCATAATATCAGATTTCCAGAAATACTTATTCCCAGAAATTGGAAAGGGAGCTCCATCTATATGTTTTTTCCATTCCTGATAAGCAGCAATATTATCGGGATCATTCTGCATCATTAAATCCAAAGTAGATACCGATATATTACTCACACTATTATTACGAGTGATATTTCTACCAACTGTGCCAAAATCGAATGCCTTTCTATAACCAAACAATTGATGTCCTTTGAGTAATACATCCGACAAAATTTTCTTTTTATCTGGTGTAAAAACACTTGAGAATTCAGTTCCATCAGCCAATTTGATATATTTAGCTAAATCATCCATCATAGACATACCATAGCCTCCAGAATACAACTGAGCTCGATGCTGATGGAAACTACCATCAATCTTAATACCTTCGTCTCCTTGTTCCGGTATTATTTTTAAAGTAGAAGCGATAGATTCAAACCCAATACGAATCAGATTAAGATCATCTTCTATACACCCTTTATGAATAGTAACATCCGACACCCATGTCCTATTTTTACCCTTATGAGCATGGTTACCAGTTCTATCTTTTAAATACGAAGAGTAATGAAACAGTAATTGTTTATCTATCTTACCTTTCAAAAGAATCAAAGCCGCCATATAGTCCTGGGGAGCGCCTATATCTATATGCCACCAATTCTTGGAAACTGGTTGTTTTTTATAATAATAATCAAATCCAAGTAATATTTTATCTAACAAATATTTTGAACCGCAATATTTACTATCGGGTCTTCTATATGCAACAGCCATTTCCTTGAGTCGTTCTAAATGCTTTCCTGCCGGAAAAGCAATAACAACTGTATCATAGTTAATATCAAGCCAGCAACCATCTGCTTGTATAGTATTCATATCGTGTTCAATTGCAGATGGGGACACCTCTACATTTAGATGAGACTCTACCAATCGATGAGTCAATTCGTCTATTTCTTTTTGCGCCGGTCCTATAAGAGAATTATTTCCTTGCGCAAAGCAATTGCTAAAAAGACACAAAAGACACGCTATTATTATACTACGTTTTACCATAAATTTATTCATTTAATGCTTTATATCTGCACAAAGCTTCAATATAGTAATAATCAGCATAAGTCAAAGGCATATCAACTTCTGTACCAGAAGGAATATTACCAACCGAATGTTTTAAAATAAATCCCCCGTTAGTACCAACCTTCGCTGTATACTCCGGAGAGGATAAAGCTAACAATATCTTTTCAGCTATCCGATAATATTTATGTGAAAGTTTCTGCGGCACATACTGACTTAACTCAAGTAAAGCGGAACAATTTATTGCCGCCGCAGAAGCATCACGTAAAGCATCCGGAATATCCGGTGCATTAAAATCCCAATAAGGGATCAAATCGTCAGGCATATTAGGATGATTGAAGATGAAATCAGCAATACGAACTGCCTGATCCAAATACTTTTTATCCTTTGTAAAGCGATACATCATGGTATAGCCATACAATCCCCAAGATTGCCCACGAGCCCAAGCTGACGTTTCAGAAAAGCCCTGTCCGGCCTGATAATGTTTTACCTTTCCAGTTTCAGGATCATAATTCAATCCGTGATATAAGCTATTATCGGGTCGGAAATGATTTTTCAATGTCATATTAGCATGAGAAACAGCAATATTATAATACGTACTATCACCTGTAGCTTGAGTGGCCCAGAAAAGTAATTCCAAATTCATCATATTATCAATAATCACAATAAAATCATCTGGCGCACTATTATGAGATTTGATACATCCAACCTTAGGATTAAATCTTGAAATAAGAGAATTGGCACTATTAATCAAAATATCTCTGTATGCCGGCATAGGAGCAATTTTATTGGCATTACCATAACTACAGTACATCATAAAACCAATATCATGAGTATTCATGTTATATTGTTCCGATTCTAAAAGTTTTAACATACGCAATCCTTCAATATACAAATCTTTATTGCCTGTTTCTTTATACAAATAAAATAAAGTTCCAGGATAAAAGCCACTACACCACCACTCTGACGTACTAGTTTTGAGCCGTTGCATATGCTTGTCATATGTTTTAGGGAATACATTATCATTTTTGATTTCATTCTTCAAATTAAGATATTGTTGACTAGCATTATCAAAAATTCTATTCACATTCACCTTTTCTTTCTTTGCCCCTGCCAATAATTCAACAAATGGAAAAAAACAAGTAACACATATCAATAATGATACTAATAAATTCTTCATAAATACTATTTTTATATTTTTATTTAATGTGCATCCACAAAAGACATAATGTTTAATTTTTCTTTAAATACAGATAGAGGAAAAGAAGTCCTTATTTTTACTTTCACACTCTCTCCAGGAAACAGATCCATATAATTGTCCGAAACAAAGTTATCAATATCTCCTGTTAAAGATAAAAATACACCTCTGGCAAAGGTATCACTTATCAACGTCACTTCATAGCCACCATCTACAGTTACAATACTCTTTGTAATCCTGGTTTTTGGGTAATTCATCTCTTTTTGTTTCGCCAAGAAGCAGTTATTAGTATATATCTCACCTTGCTTATCTTGATAGGCCACATGGATAACCACATCCCCTTTTTTCAGCCCACCAAGCAGCTCATTTATACTTCCCGTCCAAACCATCGTACTAGTATTAGCTGGGACAATAATTTTAGTGTTATATCTACCCGCCAGTCCTTTCTTTACATCCATTATATTGACAGTAAGTTTACCAGTAGTAGCTTTTAAGCGATCAGACACAACAAATATCTGTAATTTGTCCCTTTCTATCACAGGAGACAATAGTATATCGGCAAATGATTTTTTAGTAAAATAATGCTGAGCTTTCCAACGACCATAATAGTCACGGCTCGACCATGATGCTACTGGCCAACAGTCGTTATGCTGCCATACTAACGACCCCATACAATAAGGCATATCTCTACGATGTGCTTCCATTGCCATTTTTACAGCATCTGCCTGCAATAACTGGCTCATGTAAACAAAAGATTGAAAATCCTTGGGTTGTCCATATTCTTCTTGTAAGAAATCATTAATACGTTTATTAGCATTCATTCCGCCACGTTGGTGTGACATCATGACCTCTGAAGTCAGATTCCA
The DNA here is from genome assembly GCA_015654535.1 of Bacteroidales bacterium. Classification (GTDB taxonomy): domain Bacteria; phylum Bacteroidota; class Bacteroidia; order Bacteroidales; family Bacteroidaceae; genus Bacteroides. The sequence continues at coordinate 2,290 of JAATGU010000061.1, read as the reverse complement.
ATCTTCTTGTTTAGGGGCATAATGTTTTATAGATTCAAATTCAGGAAAAGATTGAAATCCATATTCACTGAAAAAACGACTTTTTTCTTTTTGAAATTCCGATAAAGGTTTCTTACCTTGCCATACATCCCAATAATGCATATCACCAACAGTATGATTGCGGGTTCCTTCGTCATCAGAGTAAGGAGACGATTTCCGATAACAGGCTTCTGGCTGAAGTTCCTTAACAACAGTTGGTAATGTTACAAAGTACTGGTTTTTAAACTGTTTCCATATTCTTTCAGAATAAGCGGGATTCTCTTTATCAGAGGTATTCTTCCAGTTCCAATTAAACCAAGCGTCCAAGCATTCGTTATTTCCACACCATAAGGCAATACAGGCATGGTTACGCAAGCGACGCACATTATCTACAGCTTCTAAGCGTATATTTTCAAGAAATTCACCTTCAGCCGGGAACATGCTACAAGCAAACATAAAGTCCTGCCATACAAGAATTCCATATTTATCACACAAATCATAGAAAATATCATTCTCATAAATTCCACCTCCCCATACACGAAGCATATTCATATTCGCATTGACAGCATCAAGAATTGTCTTTTCATAAATAGAATCAGTGACCCTGGTCAGAAAATTATCACATGGAATATAATTTGCACCTTTTGCAAACAAAGGCTTGCCATTCAACTCAAAATAAAAACTTTCTCCATATTTATCCGGTTTGGTAATAACTTTTAAAGAACGAATTCCCAATTTTTGATTGTTTTCATCTATTTTTTTTGCATTCACACTCAATTGAACAGAAAAATCATATAAAAAAGGGGTGCCCAATCCATTACTCCACCAAAGTTTAGGTTGCTTCATCTCAAATGAAACAGGAATTTTGTTCATTCCTTGAGTCAGATGTACCAATTTCCTACCTTCTATCCTTTTATCAGTCTGATTAAATATTGATATAGAAACAGAGTCCAAGTTTTTATCGGCACAAACTTCTATTGTGGCATCAATGACAGCTTTCCTATCAGTTACGTAAGTCTGGGAATAATGGACATTGTTGATGCGTGCATTATCCCACGCTTCTAAATAAACCGGACGCCATATACCCAAAGTAACCAAGCGAGGTCCCCAGTCCCAGCCGAAATGATAGCCTGCTTTTCGAATAAAAACACCTACTTTACGATTGAATAAACCTCCATTTTCAGATTGATCATTTGAGCTACGGTACTGAAAGGGAATTGTTTCCCATTTTTCCATACCAATTTTGGTTGGTGAATGAAAATATACTTGTAATTCATTATCTTTTAACTTCAACAGTCGCTTTACATCTGCTTTCCATGTCCGAAACATGTTGTCTGCTGAGATAATTTTTTCACCATTTAATGTTACTTCAGCATAAGTATCTAAGCCATCAAAATAAATATCAACATTATTTTTTTGCAACATATCAACATCAACATCAAATAGTCTTTTATATATCCAGTCTTCTTTATCAATCCATTGCATTCCCCGCTCATTCAATCTGAAAAAAGGATCCTCAATCAGTTTATTATTTAATAAGTCAGTATGGACCACCCCTGGTACAGTTGCCGGATACCAATTAGTGCCACGAGCTTGTTTGAATGTCCATCCTTTATACAAGTTCTGTTTCAATGGAATTCCAATTCCGTCCGCCATCACAGTAAAAAAAAATAGTGGAGTTAAAAGTAAAAGAAACATCAATCGTCTTAAATTCATATTTTCATTCATTTTTATATGCCTATCTCTTTAGATTAAATACATGTTTCCCAATATTCCAACCTTTTATAATCAGCATTGGATTTATGCCATCCAGATTCTTTTGAGCTGTTTCAATAGTAACAGATTTACTTTCACCAGGCAAAAGAGAGAAAAAATTATCTGTATAAAATGAAGGACGAATTGGCTTAAGATTCTGGTCAAGAAATTGCAATTGATTAAAGAACGCTATTGAACCGGAAGTATTTTTCATTTTTATATCCACAAAAAACTTATTATCACTCTGTCTAACGTTTTGAGTAACTTTCATTTTCGCTTGTTTCAGCTTGACCAAATCTTCAAAGCCCGAAGAAGCCGGTCCTGTCAAAGTTTCTTTTCCCTCATATTTATCATTCGATCGCCAATAAAAGTTAGAAGATACTTCTTTCCCCTTTTCGTTTCTCAACTTTAGCTTAATAAAGTGGACTTGAGAAATGTCTTTGGGGAAACGGATTGTCAATGCATCATTAACCACTCCATCGGATGGAAGGTCTATTTTAGCAGAAACTTCATATCT